>JBAVUV010000246.1:0-4855 GCA_049696955.1 Candidatus Sulfotelmatobacter sp.
GTTCACACCTAAATTATCCCACACCCTGAGAGTGGATTTTGGAACAATTGTGGGCAACTGGATGTCGGGCAAGCTGCAGAGGGGGATCTTTAGGGGTGCATATTCCGTCCCGTCCTGTTCTCACCCCCTCCGCCGTTTGACCCTTCTTTTCCTCCGCCTGTAAGATCAAATTTCATCAGCGTTGACGGCCGTCGTCCAAACTACGGGGCAAATCAACACATAGAGAAAAGTTCTACCCTGTGATCCCTCTGTGTCCCCTGTGTTGAAGGTTTTTCGTTTGACCGCTAGTTGCTGATCACTGACATGCCCCACGACCTACCAAAATCCTACGAACCCGGCGCCATCGAAACCCGCTGGGCCGAATACTGGATCAAAGAAAAACTTTTCTCCGTCCCCACGCCGCCCGAAGGGGAAACGCGGCCAGTCTTTACGCTGCTATTGCCGCCGCCGAATGTCACGGGCCGCCTGCACATGGGCCACATGCTCAACCAGACTCAGATGGATATCATCGTCCGCTGGCATCGCATGCGCGGCTTCATCACCCTGTGGCTGCCCGGCACCGACCACGCCGGCATCGCCACGCAAATGATGGTGGAGCGCGATCTCGCCAAAGAGGGCAAGAAGCGGCGCGACTTGGGCCGCGAAAAATTTATCGAGCGTGTGTGGGAATGGAAAAAGCTCTACGGCGGCGCCATCCTCGACCAGATGAAGCGACTCGGAGCCTCCGTCGATTGGGACCGCGAATATTTCACCATGGACGAAAACCTTTCCCGCGCCGTGCGCGAAGTCTTCGTCCGACTCTATGAAGAAGGTCTGATCTATCGCGGCAAATACATCGTCAACTGGTGCCCGCGCTGCGAGACCGCCATCTCCGATCTGGAAGTCAAGCATGAAGAAGTGGCCGGAAAACTCTGGGAGATTCGCTATCCCGTCATTTCAGAAATGCCCGGAACAAATGAGTTCATCACGGTTGCGACCACGCGCCCGGAGACGATGCTTGGCGACACCGCTATCGCGGTGAATGCGAAAGACGAGCGCTACACGCACCTCCACGGGAAAAAAGTTTTGCTACCGCTGATGAATCGCGAGATCCCCATCATCACCGATGAACTCGCACAGCCCGAGTTCGGCACTGGCGCAGTAAAAGTAACCCCCGCCCACGATCCCAACGATTTCAAAGCCGGCCAGCGCCATAACCTGCCGCAAATCGACATCATGGACGAGCACGCCCACATGAACCAGAATGCGGGCGTCTACGCGGGCCTCGATCGCTACGAAGCTCGTAAGCGCATCCTCGCCGATTTACAGGACCATGGATTTCTCGTCGCCGAAAAAGACTACGCCCTCTCTCTCGGCAAATGCGACCGCTGTGGAACCGTGGTCGAGCCGCGGCTCTCCGAGCAGTGGTTCATCAAAATTCAGCCGCTGGCGCAAAAAGCAATCGAGGCAATCGAAAGCGGCGAGATCACCATCGTCCCGGAAAATTACAAACAGATTTATCTGAACTGGATGAACAACATCTACGATTGGTGCATCTCGCGCCAGTTGTGGTGGGGCCATCGCATTCCCGCCTGGACCTGCGACAATTGCAAACACGTTATCGTCGCTCGCGAAGAGCCGCTCACCTGCCCAAAATGCGGCAGCACAAAGTTAGAGCAGGTTTCCGACGTGCTCGACACCTGGTTCTCCTCCGGCCTCTTACCGTTCACCACCCTGGGTTGGCCGGAGAAGACGCGCGACCAAGCGGTGTTTTATCCGACGACGCTGCTGATCACCGCGTACGAAATTCTATTCTTCTGGGTAGCGCGCATGATCATGTTCGGTTGCCACTTCATGCAAGGGCACGAACAAGATTCCGCCATCAAGAAGGCCAGCGGCTGGGCTGATAAGAAGAATGACAGCGTGCCTTTCCGCCAGGTCTACATCCACGCGCTCGTCCGCGACGCCGATCGCCAGAAGATGTCGAAGACCAAAGGCAACGTGATCGATCCGCTCGAAATCATCGAGCGCTTCGGTACGGACGCAACCCGCTTCACTCTGGCTGCCATGGCGGCGCCCGGCACCGACATCGCTTTCAACGAAAGCCGCACCGAAGGCTACCGGGCTTTCGCCAACAAAATCTGGAACGCCGCCAGATTCATGTTCATGAATGTAGACCGTATCGGTTTTATGTGGGGACAGCCGCCCAAGCCTGCCCTGAGCGCAGTCGAAGGGGCTGTCCGGCCGGGACAAAGTCCCGGCAGCTCTGGCCACGTAGGAGGAGTCAGCGACTTCGATTGCATCACCCTCGAAGACCGTTGGATTCTCTCCCGCTTCAATCGCGTCACTGCTGAAGTGAACGACGCTCTCGCTATTTACCGCTTCCACGAAGCCGCCAACCGCATCTACGATTTTTTCTGGGGCGAATTCTGCGACTGGTATATCGAACTAATCAAGCCGCGTCTTAACTTTGAGGAAGGCTCGGACGCGACACAAGCGCGTGTCGCCTGTTCCAATTTGGTAGGCTTGTTCGACGCTTCTTTGCGTCTTCTGCATCCCGTCATGCCGTTCATCACGGAGGAAATCTGGCACGCGATCTACGAAGGAAATCCACCGCTCAAGTCGATTGCGCTGGCAGCCTATCCGCAGGCAGACGAGAAACAGTTCGATCTCGCCGCAGAGACGGACATGGCGATCCTGCAAGATTTAATCGTGAACGTTCGCAACGTGCGTGCCGAATTAAAGGTCGAGCCCAAAGTAAAAGTTCCCATCGAAATCTTCGCGCCTGAGCCAAGCATCCGCGCCATGATCGAACAGAATCGTAACGCCATCGAACGCCTCGGCAATGTGAAAAGCATCGCATTCGTAGAAAAATCGCAGGCCAGCCAGGCCGGCGTTCGCAGCACCGCGCGCTTCGACGTTCACGTGATCTACGAAAGAAAAATCGACGTCCTCGCCGAGCGCGACCGTCTTAATAAAGAACTCGAGAAGATTGAAAAAGAATTTGGCAACAATCAGCGCCAGTTAGGCAATGAGCAATTCCTCGCGAAAGCTCCTGAAAAGGTGGTGGAGGGTTTGCGCCGACGAGAACGGGAACTCATCGCTCTACGTGAGAAAATAAGAAACCAACTTGACGGGTTGAACGGCACAGGGTCTAACGCCGAAACTGGCAACTGATAGCTGATCACTGCTTTATGGACTTCAACAGCCGACGCATCACCTCGATCATTGAGAACGCGCTGCTCGAAGACCGCGCCACCAGCGACGCCACCAGCTACGCCTGCATCGATGCCAACCAGCGCGCCTCCGCCACCATTCTGGCCAAACAGGATTGCATACTTGCCGGCGTCGGCTGCATCGCCCGCATCCTCGACGTTTACGCTGCCCTCGATGGCGCCGTCACTTCGCACTACGAAGTCACTACTCATCGTGAGATTTTCGATGGCGTGCGTTTGCACAAAGGCCAGTCCGTCGCCGTCATCCGCCACAACGCACGCGTACTACTCTCGTGTGAGCGTGTCATTCTGAACTTCCTGCAGCGCATGAGCGGCATCGCCACCGCGACCCGCAAGTTCGTCGATGCCGTCTCGGGTACCAAAGCCCGCATTCTCGACACGCGCAAGACCGCCCCCGGCCTGCGCGTGATCGACAAATACGCCGTACGTTGCGGCGGTGGCCAGAACCATCGCCTCGATCTTTCTGACGGAGTACTCATCAAGAACAATCACATCGCTCTCGCCGGCGGAATCGTCCACGCTCTCGAGCGCGCAGTCCGCAACCGTCGCGGATCGCAGCCCATCGAGATAGAGGTGCGCACGCCCCAGGATCTCGACGAAGCGCTCGCGCACGGCGCCGAAGCGATCCTCCTCGATAACATGTCTCCCGAAGATGTCCGCCGCGCCGTCGAGCGCTGTGCCCAACTCGAGCGCCGGGTTCCCCTGGAATGCTCCGGCGGAATCCGTCTGGAAAACGTCCGCGCCTACGCCGACACCGGTGTCGATTTCATCTCTGTCGGCCTGCTCACCCACTCGCCACAAGCCGTAGACATGAGCATGCGTGTGTCGCCCGTGTAAGTTTTCCCTTCGTGAACGTTGGTGCCCTTTGTGGTAAAGCCGTTGTTTGTGCTTTTCCCCTGCGTCCCGCATAATTCCGAAATCAAGAAGGCAGCGAAAACTCGTGTGGCGAGGTCGCTCAGGTCAGCGAAAGCGGGCGAGGCCGCGAATGAATCCACCGACGTTCGTCTCGGCCGCATCGTGCGCTTATTAATGGAGCACGCCACAGTTGTCGTGAGCGGCACCAAAATCGCGCAGGAAATCTCTTCCAACCGCTCTGAAGTCTGGCGCCTAGTCCAGCAGTTACGCGGCTTGGGCGTAGACGTTGCCGGCCACCCTGCCACGGGATATCAACTCAAGTCGATGCCCGACCTTCTGTTGCCTGAGATTCTCGCGCCGTTGCTGCGCGGCACAATCTTCAACGAAAAGCTTCATCACTTCTACAAAATCGGCTCGACCAATACCGCAGCCATGGTTGCCGCCGCGGATGGCGCCCCCGAAGGCTCCGTGTTCCTCGCCGAAGAGCAGACCGCAGGCCGCGGCCGCGGTGCGCACACCTGGCAATCCGCCCGTTCAGTTGGAATTTATTGCTCAGTTATTTTGCGTCCTGCGCTTCCGCCTTCCGAGGTGCTCGTCATGGCTTTGGCGGCCGGGTTGGCGGTGCGTGCGGCGATTGAATATGTAGACGCGCGAGTGAATCCCGACTTGAAGTGGCCCAACGATGTCCTCATCGGCAGCAAAAAAGTTTGTGGCATTCTCACTGAGATGAACGCCGAAGTTACCCGCGTCCGCCATATCGTGGTAGGAATCGGCATTAACGTAAA
>JBAVUV010000247.1:0-2132 GCA_049696955.1 Candidatus Sulfotelmatobacter sp.
TCTTGGAAGCATGGGCGAAGGTAAGACATAAGAAAAGGTAATTTCCGATGCCCCGTTCCGGCACCTTCGGTGATTTTGCCGCAGGGCTAGAATGTTAGTTCCATCGCGCGTGCAGGACCGAACGCCTCACCTCACTTCCAGACTAACGCGACGCTGCACTCTTGGAATGAATCGCGTTCGTAGGTGAAGTCCGGGAATAGAAACGGCAATAGCAATCCTTGCAGCGGAATGGGCGCACCGGTATCAGCCGCAAAAGAGCTGATTCGAGGATTCCTCTCCGCATCGACCGGCGAATGGCTTTGCTTTTGCAATAAGGACAGAAAACAGACACCGCAGTTCTCCTCTCCATCACGTCCGATTCCGCCTGCAGCAACCACTCCCGTGCAATCTGCAAAACGGATGCAACTCGTCTCAGCAAAATCCAGCTCGGACATCGTCAGGGGCTGACTTCTGGCCCGAAATGGAATGGGCCAATTGAAGCAAATTGGACCGCTTGGCAACTGTTCCAAATTGAACAGCCACGCACGCTGGGAACCTATACGTTCAACGGGAAAGGGTTTCCACGAATTCTCTCGCGGACTGGGTTACTGGTGGGCGCCCCGGGGAAATGCGTCGCTAATGTAAATGGCCACTTTGGCACACAACGGAACCAACTGGGCTCAGCCTGTCCCCGCTGTCCGCAACACGGATAGGCGCCGGCGGCGCACTCTGCGAGTCCTGTTTGTTCACCGCAACGTCGCGACGGTGGAACGATGCTTGCAAGAACTGCAGACCATGCAATTCAGAGTTAAGTCAGACTTGGCCCTGAATTTTGAAGAATTGGAGGTGGGGACACGCTCGCAGCGGTACGACTTAGTTGTGGCGGAATACCCGAGCATCGGTCCGCACGGAGTGCGGAAAATGGAGCTTCTGAGCCGGAGGCAAAAGGGAACCCCGCTCATTCTTGTTACAGACACCCCGCAAAACGAAACCGCCGTGGATTTGGCCGAAAGCGATGTCCACTACTGCTTTGAAATGGATCGTATCGCTCGACTGCCCATGATTGTTCGGAGGATTCTCGACGAAAAAAAGTTGAGAGAAGAACGCGACCAAGCTGAAAAAGAGTTGCGCCACTCGAAAGCGCATTACCGCGCCTTGGTCGAAAACTCGGCTTACGGAATGTGCCGGTGCAGCAAGAGGGCAGATTCCTGGATGTGAACCAAGCTCTGGTGGCGATGCTCGGCTATGAATCGAGAGACGAGCTCAAATCTACGAATCTTGCGAGCGGCCTGATTCAGGATCCGATCAAGCGGGCGCAATTGCTTGATCAGTCAGTCCACACCGGCAAGGTTGATCCTGTCGAACTCGACTGGAAGCGGAAAGACGGAACGACGTTGAGAGTACGCCTCAGCGGACGCAAAGTGCGCGGGGAGAAGGGCGCGCTGGACGGCGATGGAATTATCGTCGAGGACGTCACCGATCAACGGGCGCTTGAGGATCAACTCCGCAAACGAGCTGCTAGCGACAGTTTAACTGGTTTGGCCAATTACCGGCAACTGGTGGATGTACTGGACGGCGAAATCGCGCGTTCCAAGCGAACGGCCAGAGAGTTCACGCTTTTGTTCCTGGACCTGGATGGATTAAAGCAAATCAACGACCGCTACGGCCACCAGACCGGAAGCCGTGCGCTCTGCCGCCTAGCCGACGTGCTGCGTCTCTGTTGCCGCTCCATTGATACTGCGGCGCGGTATGGCGGAGACGAATTTGCCCTGGTCCTGCCAGAGACGACGGCCGTGCGAGCCACATTGGTCGCGCGGCGTATCTGCGAGCTCTTCGCCGAGGATGGTGAGGAACCCAAGCTTTCCGTAAGCATCGGTATCGCCAGTTACCCCGCCGACGCCGAAACGATTGGACCGTTGCTCTATGCCGCCGATGCGTCTCTCTACTTGATGAAGCATCAGAAGAAAGAGTCTTTGCGGCTAGAAACGAGTTCGTCGGCCTCATGAGGATGAACCCATTTGCTGGCAGCGTCGGAGTCGTCCGGATCTAACTTCGCTCGTTTGAAGGATTGCCGTGTTGCGGTTTCGCTGAGGATCTGATTTTCGAAATGGCGAGCGGGGCGAGCCCAACTCTTCCCAGCCCGGGTACGAGTT
>JBAVUV010000248.1:0-2057 GCA_049696955.1 Candidatus Sulfotelmatobacter sp.
GGCTGTGGTGTTTCCCGTAACCGTCTCGGCTGAGGATGTGCGGTCCTACGTCAACATAAATCTTTCGCGGCTGGAGCGCTTCGTGGAGCGCGAAATTTATTTCCGTGAAACTGCCGATCAGGTCGTGCCGGATTCGATCAGCAAAGAGGAAGTGATTGACGAAACGATTGCGGCCGCGCTGGGCGGCGATGGGGAAAAATCGGGCCGCGAAAAACCGGAGCGCCTCGCCCTGGAGCCATGGCTTTACCGGCTGGCCCTCGATGCGCTCGATCAGCTATCGCGTCCGGAGGGAACCAATGGCGGCGCGATACGGCTGGAAGAATCGGCGCGGAAACCGAATGTCCGAGCCAGCGACGAGCCTGAACTGCAATTTCACCAGCCTGACGAATCCATCACGGAAGAAGCCGTCATTGCTGACGACCGGGTGTCCACGCCGGAGCAGATTGTCGGGTCGGATGAAATGATGCGGCTCATCGCATCCGCTCTGCGCGATGTACGCCGCGACCATCGCGAAGCTTTCATTCTGCATGCTGTTGAAGGCTTCGGGATCGATGAAATCTCCGCGATTACCGGCAATCCGCCGGATCGGGTGTTGAGCTCCATTTCTGCCGCGCGCGATCACTTACGGAAATCGCCCCAATTTGCCGGCCAGTTCAAGGGACGATTCGCCAATACCGGGACCGCGTAAATCTTGATTCCAACAGAAAAGGACAGCTCGAATGATTACTCGCGAACAGATCCAGGAATTAGCCCAGTTTGAAGATCCAGAAGGTTGCGCTCTTAGTTTTTACTTTCAGCCCACGGCGCCGCGCAACAAAGCGCATAAGGAAGAGGCGATTCTCACCAAAGATCTGGCCCGCGAAGCCCTGCGCCAGCTGGAAGGCAAGGGCTTGGAGGTGAAGAGACTGGAGGGCAAGAGAAAAGACAAAGCCGAGTCTGCCCGCGCCGATCTGGATCGCATTGTGCGCTTATCCCACGACCTTCGCGGCAACTGTGCGCACGCCAAGGCAATCTTCGCCTGCTCCGCGCAGGGTTTTTGGCGAGCGTATGATCTGCCCGCACAACTGTGCGGCACCCAACTTCTCGTTGACCGGCATTTTCACCTGAAACCTCTGGCACACTTGCTGGGAGCGTTTCCCAGCCTGGGCGTGGTGCTAGTGGATCGTCATCGCGCCCGCTTGTTCGATCTGCGTCTGGGCGAACTCAACGAACGCGAAGGATTTTTTCATCCGCTATCGCGCCGCGGCCGCAGCGACGGCTTCGCCGGTTATGACGGAGGCCACGCCGAGCGCCGCGTCGCCGATGAGGCACGCCAGCATTTCAAGTTTGTTGCCGACTTCATTAAGGATGCCCTGGAGAAAGGGCTATTTGAAAACTGGATTCTGGGCTGTCAGGAAACTCACTGGTCGCAATTCGGAGCGCATCTGCATCCCGATGCTTCGCAGAAGTTGTTAGGCCGGTTCTCCGCCGAGGTAGCTCGCGTGGGCATAACTGAAATTCGCACGAAAGCGGAGAAGATTTTCGCCGGCTGGCAGGAGCGCCGCTGCACCGAAGCGCTTCGCGAAACCATCGGCCAGGCCCGCAGCAATGGCCGCGGGGTAACGGGATTGCGACGCGTGCTGCGATCGTTGGAGATGGGTGAAATACAGACCCTCCTGATTGGTGAAAACTATGTTGCGCAAGCGGTGGAGTGCACCGGTTGCGGCCACCTTGACGCCCATCTGGTAAGTTACTGTCCGGTCTGCGGGCGCGAAACCCGCGAGGTCGTGGACGTGGCTGAGGCGATATTGCCTTGGGTCATCCGGCATAACATTGAACTTTTCTACGTGAAAGACGATTCCGAGTTCGACAACCTGGGAAATATCGCAGCCCTGTTACGGTTTCGGCCAGCGCAAGGCAATAACAATGTCCATCCTATCACCGAGGCCCGAAAGACTAAGTCCCTCGGACGCCAACCCGGATTGGTAGGGCGTTACCGAGGCGCTGCCAGCGGCTGAACCTTCTTCAGACTCGAAACTCTCGATCCGATGAAACCCTGGGCGTGATATGCTTCCCGC
>JBAVUV010000249.1:0-1596 GCA_049696955.1 Candidatus Sulfotelmatobacter sp.
CCGAAAGAGTTGGTCGTAATCACTTGGCTGTCCGCGAGGACACTCAGTTTCTTCCGTTAAATTGTGTTACGAAGTTGTAATTCCTGCCTCTTGTGCCTTTCTAACCCATTGAAGAATCTTCAAGTTACACATTCTAAAAGAGGGCTTACAGGGGTAGCTTTGCGTAGTAGTCGAGTAGAGGCAAGGCCGAGGGATATTCAAGCGGCGCAGGTTCGAAATCGATCCTGCCGATGGACGGTGTTAAAAGATATTAAGATAGCGATCAGCATGAAAGCGAAGAAACCCAGAAAGCATTCGCCGCATCGGTAAAACAGGGCGAATCTAAATCGTCGCTTAATCCGCTTTGCGCCAGCTTGAGTCTGGATCGTATTTGGTCATGGCCTTCGCCATCGCAGCGGTGCTGGGGCCAAGATCTTTTTCGTAGACTATTCCATCCTGATCGACGATGAATGTCATCACCCCGGATGACCGGTACTCTGCTGGATACGCCACGAAGGCGAAGCCGCGGGTCATCTTGCCGTCCGCGATGTAGCTGTGCGCACCGCTCGGAGCCTTCGCGCCTTGAGCTTTCAGGATGCGAAAGTAATATCCCTGAAACGGTTGCAGATTTCGATCCGGAGGCTGGGGATAGCCCTCCGTGGCGGCGACCGCGACCAGAGGACCGATCGGACTATTCGTCTGCCCGGAAGCCGTGTCCCAGTAAAGTCCGTTTTGCTTGCCCGGGTCGCTGAAAAATTTCTGCGCGTACTGGCGGTCGGTTGCGCCATCGTGAGGCTGCGAATGATATTCTTTCTCCGCGTCGACCAGTCCACTACAAGTTTGAATCACTGCCAGCTCATTTTTCCCTACTCTTCGATAAAGAATCTCCTGGTTGCCGGCTGCGGTATCGAAATACCAGGAACTTCCCTTGTGAACGAGCGGAATTGGGGTTGGCCAGTTTTCCGCGCCGATGTAGAGCGTAGTGGTGCCGTCGGGTTCCATCACCAGGCGATGCATTTGCTGATATTTTTTCAGGAACTGATCCCGGTCACTCTGATCTTCGGCGTCGTCGCCGGAAGAGACGATACTCTTGGCGTTCGGTCCCAGAACTTTTAACAACGACTGCTGGTCGTTATTCTTCATGGCTGTGACCAGAGCCTGAGTGGCCTCATGCGCGGAGGAAAATGTTTGCTGTCCGGTTTGCGGCGGCGAGAAACGCCGGGCTGTGGATGTTTGCGCAGCAGACACAGGTTTTTGTGGATCCGACTGGCCGGTGGCCCAGGCGGCAGAGAATCCTAAAGCCACGATAGTTGTCACGGTAAACAGATCGCGAATACCAACGACGTGCCTTTTCGAATCGCTTTTCTCTAGTGTCATACTCAATTCCTTTCTACGGACTTACAGCTCGGGTGATTGATAAACGGCCGGACTTAGCGTCTACCGCCTCCGCCGTGTCCACCGCCACCGCCATGTGCTGCACCACCGCCACCACCGTGCGCGCCGCCACCGAAGCTTGATCTACCTCGTGAGGAAAAGCCGCGAGCTTCGCCGCCGCGGCTGATTCCTCCAAACGCGCCGGGGCGTGCGCCGCTGGGACCGCGATTACCGGCAAAGCCT
>JBAVUV010000250.1:0-1523 GCA_049696955.1 Candidatus Sulfotelmatobacter sp.
GTCTTAGCACCGTGCAAGGATCGGAGACCAAAGAACTGAGGCTCTTGGATGAATTGATTTCGGCGGGTCACCTGATCGAGCAGCACGGTCCCGCCAGGCGGACTTCCTTCAGACATGACTACATGCCTGAAGAAGATCTCCCCTTTTAGAATAAGGTTTGAGACTGCGGCCGACGGCAGCGGCCTCAAGGTCTGATGTCGCATTCGGCGTCGGTTGAGGATGACACTGGCTTCAGCTTGACAAGGGACGGTATCTGCTGAAAACTATGAGATAGGTCTTCGGTGAAGGAGTTCCACCGCCAACCGCTATCCCCGCTGACGCGATGGATGGCTGATGACTCCTGACGAGGTTTTCCATGTCAGGAGTTCGAAAAACAACAAGGATTGCGGCCGAGACTGGGAAAGCCCGGGAGCAGGCAGTTCATCGCCTCGCTGTCCCGACTTTCTGGGTTCGACCGTTTAGCGCAGCCGCATACTCTTGCAGTCTGAAACGTAGCCTTCGTTCCTCTCGCCCGCCACTCCATTTTCTCGCTGCACAAGCCGCTCAGATACGTTGCTCAGGACTGATTCCGCACGGGCAGGATGTGAAGGCATGAGTGCGAGACCACAATGCCCACCGGCAGCTGCGGGAACAATCGAAGAGAGTGAATTTGTTTTTCGGCGGGAGAAGGAGGTCGGAGAACTAAGGGAACGCTTCGCGGCTCGAAAATCATTCGTGCTGCACGGCCCCAGCGGATCTGGAAAGACCTTCTTACTCCAACGCGTCATGCCAGAGTTTTCAAATGTCCTCTATTGTCAAGAGGCAACCTCGCCCCAATTGGTTTTCCAAAGTCTTGCTTTAGCCCTCGTGGCGTCCAGAGACCGTTTTGTTCGAGGGTGGTTGCGCAATCCGCAGGCGGTCAAGACCAAGTCGGCGATTTCCCTGCGCGGAATTGTTCTCAATGCAGTGCGACGCGGGGACTACTTTGTGGTGCTCGATCATCTGTGTGGCCCAGCGGCAGCACTCTCGTCGGACACGCGCGATCTCATGCTTTACGGAGGAACCCCCGTTGCAGCCGTCGCACGGTCTGCTCATATGGAAGATTTGGGCTTTCTGACACCTTTCTTCGCGCTGCGCACCGAGCGCATGCGGTTGCCGAACTTTTGTCTTCCCGAGGCTTCGCAGTTCGCTGAAGAGGTTGCTCGACGAATCAATCTTCGAGCAACAAATTTGCCCGAATTCCTGGAACGCGTGGCGGATCTGGGCCAAGGTTCGCCCGGCGCTATCGTGAGAATGCTGCAAATGGCCCTGCTTACGCGGTATCGCCTCGACGGACACATCAAGACCGCGCCGCTGTACATCGATTTTCGATTGGTTTGGCACGCAGAGAACGCGCTGTAGGAAGGAGAAAGGACGGATGATGGCGACGAGGGCGATTGGGCCGGGAGACGTTTCTCAGAATATCCACTGGCAATCCGACTCCGATCTGCCAAATGAGTTCTACTCCCTGCTTCTTGGTAGAAGTATGTCGCCTTCTTTTGGGT
>JBAVUV010000251.1:0-8792 GCA_049696955.1 Candidatus Sulfotelmatobacter sp.
GAAGGCAAAGACGCATTGAAGCTGGAAATCGACGGAATCGAAGATGTCGCCTTTTCATGCACGCGATCGACCGCGAAATGGCTCGTCCAGACAATGCGCGGATTGATCGTCCGCGAATATTCGATCGAGCCATTCTGTGCCAACGTGGGACTGCCCGCGATTCCATCTCCCGCTCCGTTGTTGTCGAAGCTGTCGCCGAAGATCATGGGCGTGTAGTAGTTCGACGAACCGCGGCTGTAGCGTCCACTGATGTGGTTTCGGTCATTAATCTGGTGGTCGATCTTGATATCGAACTGATAATCGGGAGCGTGCGACGTACCGCTGAAGATGTAGTTATTAATTTCTCCCGGCAAATTAGCCTGCGGATATAGATTCAGAATGGCTTTGCCAATGGGATCGATTTCACCGGGAGGAATTACGTTCAAGTTGCCGTTGTACTGCGCCTGTTGCCTGCAGGAACCGGAAACGCATCCGACTAAAGGCAGTGTCGGATCGTAGATATTAGTGGACGTCGCAGAGAAATCACCGGTTCGTTCAGCCGCAGTGGGAACGGTTGCGAGATTACTGAACGCGCTGATGTTACGAACTTTTTCAAAATCGGCAAAGAAGAATGTACGATTCTTCCGGATTGGGCCGCCGATGGAAAATCCCCCCTGATCGCGTTTGCTGTCTGGTTTGGGATTGGGCACGGGATTGCCCGGAGTGTACTCGGGGTTGAAGAAATCGCGCGCGTTCAATTGCGATCGCTGCAGAAAATACCAGCCACTACCGTGGAAAGCATTGGTTCCGCTCTTCAGAACCATATTTACGACGGTGCCGCCGTTGTTGCCAAATTCCGCCGAAAAACTGTTGTTCTGCACTTTGAATTCCTGCACACCCTCGACCAGCGGCTCGTAATAAACATTCGAATTTCCGCCCTCGCCCTGCTCCGGCGCGCTGATCAGGGCGCCGTCCATCCGAATCTCCGCGGTCGCATTGCGCTGGCCGTTGGAAACGAAATTTGTTCCGGATGGATAGTTGTCCTGTGTGCCTGACCCCGCAGCCTCCGTTACGCCTCCAGCCAGAAAGGTTAAACCGAAGAAGTCACGGTTCAACAGCGGGAGTTCTTTCACGTATTCGCCGGTAATATCCGTGCCCAGGGTTGCATTGCCGGTATCGAGTAGCGGCGCGGTGGTTGTGACTTCCACGGTTGACGACACGCCCGCCAATTCCATTCTGAAGTTCAACGACGATTCCTGGTCGACTGCCAGAACCACACCCGTCTTCTCGGTCGGGCGAAAGCCTGGCGCTTCCACCTTTACGGCATAGGTGGAGGGAACCAGTCCGGTGAAGAAATATGTGCCTTTCTCATCCGTACGGGAGGAACTGGAGATGTTCGTCCCTATATTTCTGATCGTGACCTTCGCGTTAGCGACGACGGCGCCGCTCGCATCGGAAACCACACCGCGCAACTGGGCCCGGTAGCTGCCTTGCGCAAAAAGGAAGCTCGTACAGATTGCAAACAGCGCGATGTTCAGCATCGAGGAAAAGACCTGCCGAGTCAGCCGCATGACAGCCTCCAAGCACATTCCGAATTGCGCCGGCAACGAACCGCGATATTCTCTTTCTTGCGAATACTTACGATTTCTTACGAAACCAATCTTTTACTGACTGGGAACGTTGCTTGTCAAGAAGAATGTCAGGGAGGGCTGCGCCATCAATGCATGGCATCGGATTTTTGAATCAATTGGCCTGTAGCCAAAAGACCGCACCCTTCGAGATAGGCGGTAGTGTAAAGCTGACCTTCCCTTGCGTCGGCGTGCCTTCTAGTTTTTGAGCGTCGCCGAGAAACGGCAAGAAATATGCCGAATGGCCGCGCCCATCCGGCACGACGATTGTGACCGGCTGAGGAGTCTGAATGGGATTCTTGCCGCCCACGAGCCCGGCGAAGTTTGCCACGAAAACGTGAGTTTCCCCGTTCACGCGAGCAATGGAGGTGGCCACCTTGGGCGATGCTGAGATTTGAACATCCGCACTCGCCGGAAGGCTGTCGAGAAACCGCTGCTGCATGTTTGGAGTCGCCTGATCAAAGCCAGATTCCAAAGAGGTGATGTACGCTTTCCCGGGGCAATCCGGAAAACTCGCGTCGTTTTCCGGATTCCCGCCTTCGATGGGGTTATTGCCCGTAATGATCAACTTCTTTCCCCCTTCAGCGTATTGTTTGAGCCTAGCCTGCTCGTCCGAATTCAAGATACGAACATCTGGAAGAACGAGGGCTTCGCCGTGAAATTCGTGCAGGGTGCGCGGAGTGACGATCTGGAATTCTCGATGGGACTGCATCAGAAGAATAAGAATCCCACGGTAGGAGCGAAGAAAATCCTCGGCGTAATAATTTCGTGTCTGCGGCGAGAAATAAACTCCGATGGGATGGATCGGAGTACGCGGCAGGTAAAACGTTTTTTCGTTTTGCTTAATCCAGGAAAAAATCTTCCTGCGGGTGGCCGGATCGTTGGATCCCGCCATGGAATGGCCGGGCGCATCCCAGAAATTCGCTCCCGCCATAACTTGGGACATGGCCAGATTCATCATGGCCTCGCGCCGGT
This sequence comes from Candidatus Sulfotelmatobacter sp., assembly GCA_049696955.1. Taxonomy (GTDB): domain Bacteria; phylum Acidobacteriota; class Terriglobia; order Terriglobales; family Acidobacteriaceae; genus Sulfotelmatobacter. The sequence continues at coordinate 2,583 of JBAVUV010000251.1, forward strand.
CCACAACCTTATCTCCGTCCCATGAATAGTTCAGAATCCAGGTAGCCTTCCCTTCCGCGAAGGCCCGGAAGGTGTGCATACCCACCTGATAGTAGAACCAGTTCAGGGGCGTGCGGGATGATGCCATGTGATCCCCGCTACCGAACTCATATTCGTGTGCGATCGCATCGACCACGGGATAAAGGCTGTAAACATCAGCCCCGACGCGAACGGACTCGGACTCGATTCCGGGATAAATTTCTGGAATAGTTTTGATCTGTGTATTCACCGACTTGGCGTTCTCGTCGATTTCGTGTAAGAAGTCCGTGATGGTCTGAATGCGAAAATCAACCCAACGCCGAAAGTTGGGATCGGAAAAGTCGCCGATCTTTAGATCTTTTTTCGCATCCAGTCCCGTCTGCTTTTTGAATGCAGCCACGGTGTAATCATCGAAGCTGGCCCAGGTGTCCTCCCAGCCTTCGAAGTGGGTCATCCAATACGGAATGTCGACGTAGATGCCATCGATTCCGGTCGCGGCAATTTGCCGGACGCGCTCCATATAAGTCTTGCGCCACTCCGGGGCGTAGGGACTAACCCAAACATCCTCGTCGCCGGAAGCGATCCAAAAAGCCGTGCCGCCGCCAAAGATGGCGGGTTCACCGGTGATCTTGCGCTGCAACCAGTCGGGATGATCTTTTGCAAGAGTGTGAGCCACCTTGTCGCCATGGGCGGTGATGCATTCCGTCCCGGCGATGTAGACGAAAGCATAGTTTCCCACCGCGTGCGCTTTTTCTGCGACCGCTCGAATCGCCTCCAACTTGGCTTTCGGATCAAGGTAGCTCTCGTAGCGGCCCGGGATATCGTTATCCACCTCGATGCCGAAGACGCCAGTGTCCTGAGCGTCGGCCACGATTTTCTCTGCGCTGTTCCTTGCAAGCCCATATGCGCCAATGCGCACGTAGTTGGTCCAATTCTGTTCAACAGCAATTGGAGAGGCCGTCGCAACCAGGAAAAAGAAAAGGATTGAAGAGAATGCAATTTTATGCTGATCCATGGGGTCCGTCATTTTTTGAGAAGTAGCAATGCGTTTTCCCGGTATACCCAGCGCAGCACATCATCAGGAAGAAACAAACCATAAATGTTCCAGCGTCCCTGACGGGAGGCGTGCGACGGATACTCAAAATACTCATCGCGGGTTTCCAGAAAACGATAGTGAAGGCGATACATGTTTACGTCAGGAATCAGGTCCGTTCCGAAGAGGATCCGACCCGAATATTTCAGGAAAAACTCGCGAGCTGTGTAGGGCTGGCGGCCCAGTTCCGCGCAACGCGCCCCGATATCGACGTAGAGATTCGAATGCAACTCCAGCAACCGGCTGACATAAGCGAGATCCTCCGGATGTTCGGCAACGTGCGCCGCCACAAAAGTAGTTTTTGGATGACGCGCAAACACGCGATCTCGTTGGGCAAGTAATTGGGATTTATCGAATCGCGAGCCGTGGAAACTCCACTCGGGATGAGCCGCCAGCTCCTCATAGCGCTCGTTGTAATTATCGATGGGCTGAAAGAAAGCATCCGGGTCCGCAATGTGGAACATGATGGGCACATGCAATTCGGCAGCTTTCTCAAACAGAGGCGCCAGGCGCTCATCGTCCACTCGCAACAAATTTCCGTCTACATCGCGGACGCTGGTTCCCAGATCCTTCCAGAGTTTCAAGCCGCAAGCGCCGTGCTCCACCAACTCTTCCAGGCGATCCACACACCGCTCAAAGAAGCCGGACAAGTGCAGGTCACTCCAGTCCATCCAGCCATAGGTGGAGAAGCGATCGCTATCTGCCTGGTGAAACTTATGAATCATTCGCAACGCGGCTTCGCCGGTGCGCATAGTGATGTTTACAATCCGCTCGAGTCCGCATTCATCCATCACGCGAAGAACGTCAGAAGGATCCAGGGCGTCGAGGTGATTGTGGTAATCAATGACGGGAAACTTCGGTCGACGAATCTCGTGGACAGGGGATACTAGCATGGAGCGCGGCTGAAAATCGCTAAGGCGCAAGTCCACTTCGGCCTTCGCAGTTACCATGGCAACGAAAGGATCTTGTTCGGGTCTTTTGTTGCTCATGCAGATTTCTCCCCAGTCACCCAGTGGTGAGACGAAAGATAGCCGGTGTTTCGTTTTGTTGTGCGCGCGGTTTCCATTTATTACGAAATGCTTCGCCAGCGATCAGAGTCTAATATAATATCGCGCTGCGCGGAAGCGGAATGCTGGGCAAAATTATGCGGCTACAAATTGGCACCTTACTCTTCTATTTGTGCTCACTTATCGTCACAGCTGGCGTTACCGGGGCAAGTCAATCTCCGAATACCTACGGCGTGGAGGCCGGGAAAGCTCGATCGAGCATCCGGTCGGAACGAATCATCCTAGAAAATAACCTCTTTGCCGCGCGATGGTCCTTTATTGACGGTAAAGTTGTCGCGGCGGATCTGGTCGAGCATCCCACAGAGAAAACTATTCCCCTATCGATTGACCTCTTTGTTCTTCAGTACCGTAGCGGGGAGATTCTGCGTTCTTCAACAATGGCCCTGCAGGGTGATCCTCGGATAGAAAATCTGCGCGCCGAACCCGGCGCCCTAAAATCTGCCGAACGCTTTCCTGGGCAGCAAGTGATCCTGAATTTCGAAGACCGCAAAAAGGAATTGTCGGTGACATGGAAAGGAATACTACGAGATGGGTCCAATTATCTGAGGCAGGAGATTTCCCTCCACGCCACAACCGACCAACCCATCACCGAAATCGAACTATTCGACTTTAAAGCGTCAACCGCGCGCGTCGACGGTAAAGTGAAAGGTTCTCCGGTAATCGTCGAACACCTCTTTCTTGGCTTTGAACATCCTCTCTCCATCTGCCAAGTGAACAATGAGGCAGTAACGTGTTCGATGCATCGCGAATTACCTCTGCGCGCAGGCCAGACGGTGACGTACTTTTCCGTGATTGGCATCAGCCCACCGGGGCAGATGCGGCGCGGCTTCCTCAGCTACATCGAGCGCGAGCGGGCGCGCCCTTACTCGCCATTCCTTACCTACAACTCCTGGTACGACATTGGCTTTAACAATCCATACGACGAGGCAGCCGCTCTCGATGTAATTCGTTCTTTCGGCGAAGAGCTGGTCGAAAAGCGCAATGTAAAATTGGACTCGTTCCTGTTCGACGATGGTTGGGATGATCCTCGCACGCTGTGGAGTTTTGGGCCCGGATTCCCGCATGGCTTTACTCCCCTGAAGGATGCTGCTGAGAAATACGGTGCTGCGCCGGGCGTGTGGCTCTCGCCCTGGGGCGGATATGACAAAGCCAAAGAAGAGCGGCTCAAGTACGGGCGTCAACAAGGCCTCGAAACCAATCCCGGGGGATTTGCCCTCTCCGGACCGAAGTATTATGCACGCTTCCGCGAAGTCACATTGAACTTCATCCGGAATTATGGGGTCAACCAATTCAAGATTGACGGCACGGGAAATGCGAATAGCGTCCTGCCGGGCAGTCAGTTCGACAGCGACTTTCAAGCGGCAATCAGTCTTATGCGGGAATGGCGCTCGGTGAACCCGAAGCTTTTCATCAATCTGACTACCGGCACTTATCCTTCGCCTTTTTGGCTAAAGTATTCCGATTCTATCTGGAGGAGCGGGGACGATACCGCATTTGCGGGTGTCGGTTCGTGGCGCGAACGTTGGATCACATATCGGGACGCGGCAACATATCACGGCATCGTGCAAGCCGGACCGCTGTTTCCCTTGAACTCTCTCATGCTGCACGGAATGGTTTACGCCCGGCAAGCGGAACATCTTGATTCTGATCCCGGGGAGGATTTCCCGAACGAAGTGCACTCTTATTTCGGCAGCGGTACGCAATTGCAGGAGTTGTACGTTACACATTCGCTCCTATCAAGAGAAGATTGGGACATGCTGGCGGAAGCTGCGCAATGGGCGCGCGCCAATGCCGACGTCCTGCTCGACACTCACTGGATCGGAGGCGATCCAAGTCAACTGCAGGTTTACGGTTGGGCGGCGTGGTCGCCCGAAAAGGGCATCATCACGTTGCGCAATCCGAGTGATAAAACGCAGACCTACGCGCTCGATGTGGCGAAAGCCTTTGAGTTGCCGGCAAGGGCGCCGCGAAAATATCAGGCACGCAGTCCATGGCTCAAAGACCGCAACAACAAATCCTTCTCTCTTACTGCGGGCGGGTTGAAGACGCTGACGCTTGCGCCATTTGAGGTAATGAATCTGGAAGCATTGCCGAAGAAATAAATAGTTGTGTGTCACCCCTAGGCTGCGTCGCTTCCAAAGTGTTGCGCGACCGCGCGCAGCAGACTCCAGTCCTTGTGCTCAAGTTTGGGCCAGGGCGAATTTTCAAAGACAGATTGGAGCACGGTTAGAAACCAGGAACACGGAACATTCGTTCCTGGAACGTTCGTTTGTCCGCATAGCGCCTGCTTCGATCACGAGGCCAACATTTTCCTAGTGAGTGGGTTGAAGCGGGGAGAGTCACAAAACTACGCCGCTTGACCTGATCAAGGAATTTTTAATTCGGAGCGTAGCTCGATGCGAATCAAAACTTTGCAATTCGGAAAACATGTGGCTCAGGACCCCCCCATGGGGCACGATGTTGTGGCATCAGTAGGGCCGCTGCCCGATCTGAACCTCGCGGCAGCCGAAAGTTTTCCGCATCCCATTCCAGCACCTCATGCGTGCGGACTGCAATGCAGCCCAGCATCAGCGTCTCCACAATTGGGGCCTCGTAGGCGTAATTCGCGCGAGCGGGAGGACCGCCCTGGCAGGCATGCACCCACTCCAGAAAGTGCGCCGCATCCGCGCTGCTGGCGCTGCCGCCTAGCTCTGGTCTGGAGGGCTGAAACGGCTCTTCACTTTTCGCTGGCTGTCTAGAGGGCATGGATATCTTTCCGTCCTTGGACAGTACACGCGGGTCCTGCCCCATGAACGCAGTCATCAATTCGCCGCTGTCCCCTGTATAGATCACGCCTTCGCCGCCAGTTCCCATCTCCGCCTCATCGGATAATTCCACGGGACGTCTCGGTTCAATGCCCCCGTCGTACCAATTCAGTTTCAGCTCGGGCCGATCCGCAGTCTTCGCAAAGTTGAAATGCACCGACGATGCGACCGGATAACTTTCGGGAAACAAATCGGTCGAGCTCGCCTCGATGCGATTAGCCGCCTGCAATCCCACTGCACGGGAAATTGTATCGAAGCCATATTCGCCCATGTCTCCGAGAGCTCCGCATCCAAAGTCGTACCAGGCGCGCCAAACGAATGGCAGATAGCTTTTGCTAAATGGACGCATCGGCGCTGGCCCCAGCCACATATCCCAGTTCAGCCCGTCAGGAATTTCGTCCGCATGCGTTGGTGTGGGAAGTCCCTGCTTCCAGAACGCCGAGGCACGCTTGGTCCAGATATCGATCGACCGCACCGGCCCGATCACGCCGCTACTCAAGAGATTGTGCACCTGCTGCGATTCTGGAGAATTCGAGTTGAAGATTGAAACCTGCGTTGCGCGTTTCGTCTCGTTCGCGACACGAACCATCTCGCGACACTCCCACACGCTATGAGCCATCGGCTTCTGGCTATACACATGCTTTCCCGCTCGCATGGCGGCGATCGCAATCGGGGCGTGCCAATGATCAGGCGTGCTCACGATCACGGCGTCAAGATCCTTCTCCTTCGCGAGAAGCTCGCGAAAATCTTCATACGCGGTACAACCCGTGTAGTTGGTCTTTCCGCGTTCTTTCGCATAGAACGCACTAACGATTCCCTGCGCCACCTCGCGGCCCGCGGTGGGCCCGGGCAGCATTGCACCCCAGGTGGAATCCCGGAGAACCATGCGCACTTTGTTTCGCAATTCGTCGGGACCCCAATCCAGATAATCGCTGCTGCCGCGGTTCACGTCACACACGGAGACTACCTGGATTTCAGGCAGGCGCAGCACATCCAACATAACGCGCAGTCCCTGGGATCCGACGCCAATGCACCCAATCGTCAGCTTATCGTTCGCTCCGACACGCGGTAGCGCAAGCCCGAATCGACTCAGCGACAGCGCCGCAGCCGCCGATCCAAAACCCTGCAGTACTTCGCGCCGGTTCATGCCAACCTCTCGCTGCAGCGGGGGATACGTAATAGTTCGCGGTAGGAAGACGGAAACTTCGTCATGGCAAGCAGCTTAAAC
>JBAVUV010000252.1:0-9420 GCA_049696955.1 Candidatus Sulfotelmatobacter sp.
GCGGCTGACGCCGAAGGTTCAAGTCCTGCTGGACTTTCTCGACGAGTATCTGGGAACCGATCGCGATCCCCGCATAAAGAATGACGTTGCTGCAGGATATTTCTGCGACCGATCCCTTACACCGACATCTGGTCCGTAACCATATCCCGGACCAGAAACCCAATCCAGTGCATGGATGGTCGGCAATGCTGATGCAATCTCATTACTGGGCGAACCCTCAGAGGCCGTGCATCCGTTAGGCCCAGAAACGAGTTTCGAAGAACGTCAGGCGGATCGGTAATGAGAAGTAGGCTTGTATCCAGTAACGGTGTGCACAACCCAGAGCTAAGAGTTACTTCGCCGCAGGAAGAGGCTTTCGAGATTGAAACGCGGCCAGCGGATCGAACCTGTGGAGGCGGGAACTCGAATCGCTTCACTCTCGACTCCCCAGCTGAGCCAGTCGAGAAACTGCTCTTTTTGGCCCTTCACAATCACTGGCTCACATCCGATGCCGAGCGCGGGCATGACCGCCCGATGCATTTCGAGTTCGCCCGCGAACCAGTCCGCCCACTCCGGCATTCCAGGGATCCCGAGGATATGGGCGATAGACGCCCAGATGAATCCGTTTTTCGAACTTGCCAGCAGGGTTCTTCCTGAAGTGGCCGATATGTTGCTGGAAGCGAATTCTTCCGACAAAGCGATGAGGTGACGCAGAGGTTTCTTGCGTCCGGTAAGCTGTACCGAGCCTTTGAAACACTGGGCGTTTCGTTCGAGATAAACTCGAATCGGCGTTACCCCTAGTCCTTCTACCATGAACCGGTCTGCCAAGGAGATGGCCGCACTGATGGCCGCAACCTGAGTGTCTCCGCCAATCACGGAAATGAGATGAGCTTTGGCCTGCCGCGGTGGATCCGGCAATACCTCCCCGATGAAGCGGTCGAGCCGGAGCTTGATGCTGGTGGTCGATTTCTCCGTACTTTTCACGTAGGTCAGCCAGCCGAATCGAAGGTGGGCATTTTTCATTCTGCCTCTTTCTTTTCGTGAGTGAGAACCTGAGTCTTTCCATTGGCAAAGACAAGGGTCAACTCATGTGAGAACCTTTCCCGGTCGTGCAGGATCTTGGTTCCGTCTTCTTCCTCTTCTTCCCAATGGTCGGTGAATTTCACAGAGCGCCAGTGGGCGATGTGACGGTCTTCTCCTTCACCGAATACTCCATTGAGCATTCCTGCAGTACAGAGCAATCCGACGTGTCCGCCGTGCAGGGGTGTAAGGGGCCGGCCTCTAACGTCATTGAACTTGGGCAAGAGAACACGGCTTGCTTGGCGATATGCGGCGGACTCCAGTAACAGGTCCTCCACTTCGTCCAATGGAATACCCATGTTGGTAAGGGTCGCAGGCTCTGACGCTGGGACTTCGTAACGTCCTTCAGAAGTGTCCCCTAGAGGCTCAAGCTCACTCTTCGTTGCCAGTCCTTCGAGGTAGCGCACTCCATCCAGCAAGACAGCATCTGACAGTTTGGAGTGCCGTTTGCGGCGAGTTGCAAGCACTACAATCTGCTTGTATTGCACGCAAGCGGGCTCGGTGAGCCTGAAGACCTGGAAGTCCGTGAAATGCTCGCTCAAGAGTCTGGCACATTGCGCCAGGCGCAACTGTGGGATGACAAACAGCAATACCCCTCCAGGTCTGAGCCAGCGATAGGTATGTTCCAGGAAGACCGATTCCAACCGCTGATTTTTGCTTTCTCCTGACTCCCAATCGTACGGTGGATTCAGGTAAAGCAGCGACACCGCTTCCGGCTGGCATCGGACATCCATGGTATTGGCCTGCATAGCCTCGATTCCCAAAGCTCGCGCCTGTTCTACCCGATTGGCATTGATCTCGATGCCATAACGATGGGCGCGCGCGCCATGAAGCAAGTGAATGAATGCCACACCATCGCCCACGCAGGGATCAAGTGCCGAGAATTCCGAGGCAATAGCAAGAAAATTCTTCAGCCTCGCGGCCTCCTGCGCCGGCAACGGGAAAAATCCCAGCTTGATTTTGCCAGGTGGCCTCATCTGACGACCCCATTGAGCGCCTGTGCCACGAGGTCATCAATTGCTTCTGAATTGGATCCATCGCTCACAGCGACGAACGAGCAAAAACCGTTTACTGGGAGCGGCCGCTCCTCTTCAATTCGGTAGCCGCACTCGATGTGCTGCTGTTTTCGTTTCTCAAACAAGTCGGCCTTCGTGGTCACACGAATTCTCATGGCCATCCTCATTTCTATGGATTGTCGAAGGGAGCGGACGCGTATCGCGATGTCTGTGCGCCGGTTTTTCAGCGCACGCCGATCATTCGCATCCCAACGACCGGCTTTGTATTAGCATCCAGAAAGCGAGGACCAACTGCGGATGCAGATCGAATCCGGACATTTCCCCGCCAGCCCGATTGCGTTGCGCATGGCGGTAGCGGTGGGGATTGGAATGCTTGTCGGCATGGAGCGGGAGTGGTCGAACAAGGACGTGGGAGTGAGGAGCTTTGCCATCGTAGCCTTGCTCGGCATGTTAGCTTCGGCCCTCTCCTCGAACGTTGTGATCGCGTCGCTGATCGGCGTCCTTCTGTTGGTTGCCGCGATGAACGCGCGCAGCATGCTGACGGATCGCTCACTTGAAATCACGACCTCTGCTGCTCTAATCGTGAACTACCTGCTAGGTGTTCTGGTTGGATTGGGTCACATCTTCACGCCGGTGGCGGGAGCGATTGTGATGACCATGCTCCTTGCTTGGAAGACCGAGCTGAGCCGCTTCGCTGGCGGATTACAACCATCCGAGATCCGCAGCGCCGTTCTGCTCGGCCTAATCGGCTTTGTGATTTATCCCGTGCTGCCTAAGCGCTATATAGATCCCTGGCAGTTGTTCAATCCGAGCGATGCCTGGATCAGTGTCATCGCCATAGCCGGAATCGGCTTCGTCAATTACGTGTTCCTGAGGATGTACAGCACGCGCGGATTCTATCTCGGTGCAATTTTCGGAGGTCTGGTCAATAGCAGCGCAACCGTTGCCGAGATTGCAGCGCGAGCACAAGAAACCGGCATGGTGGCGCGCACAACAACGCTCTGCCTGCTTACGACCATCGCCATGTTCGGTCGCAACCTGATTCTCGCCACCCTTTTTGCTCCTCGATCCCTAGGTGCGACGCTCGTGCCGCTGCTTGCAATGACACTGGTGGCGGGTCTTTGGGTATGGAGGGATCATGGCATCGAGGAGCAAGCCACTAGAACCCTGACCCTTAGTTCGCCGATTTCTTTGGGGAAAGTGATTTGGTTTGGAACGTTGTTTATTGCCATTCAGATTGGCGGGACCTTGCTGACCAAGGTCTTCGGCAGTTACGGAATGTTGGCCACCGGAGTTTTCGGTGGGCTGGTCAGCAGCGCTAGTACTACTGCCGCCGCAGCCACCATGGCTATGCATGGAAAAATCACAGCTTCGCTTGCGGGGAGCGCTACCGTGCTCACCTCATTGACCAGCGCCGCGGTGAACCTACCGATCGTATGGAGAACGACCCGGAATAGAGAGGTGGTCAAGCGAATGACGCTCGAAATAGCCACCGTCATTGGAGTGGGAATCGTCGCGGTGACGATTGACCGCATTTTCCAGTTTTCCGAGATGCTGTTCCGATAATCATCTATCGCAAGCGTTGGCCGTACATCCAACGCTCGGGGCTGATCCGCGCCAGCCATTCCTGGACAGTTGGAAGTCGTCCGAGGTCTTCTTTCACATGCTGTTCTCCGAGGTAGCGAACAGGAACGGCGGTACCGTCAAGGTTCGAGATGGTGACGCCAAAGATGCGTTCGGCGAGGAAAATCCCTTCGGTGTGATGGCGCAGGGCGCGGTGGCGGAAGTCTGGGAAGAAAGCTTTCGATTCGTCGAACCAACGGTGGATCGCGAGGTAGTCCTCGAGTTTGCCGCCGAATTTCTTGGCGCTGTTCCGTGCATGTTCAATGGGGTGTGCCATAGCTAGATCTCATATGTGCTGGTCGTGTAATCCTCAAAACGGTCGTTGCGCTCAACCGTGATCTTCCGCGCGGCGACGTCGAGGACCACGTCGCCGAAGCCTCCGCAGTCGTTTTCATAGCCCATCGGGACTAAGGTTTCGAAGTGCTCCTGCAAGTAAGCTGCGTCGTGGGCAACCGGCTCGTGTTCTTGGAACGCGTAGTATTCCGAATCAAAGCACCGCGCTTCTTCGCTGACGCCGCTGTCTCCGTAACCGTCAAAGTGAACGGCAACGAAGGTGACGGCCGCGGCAAGGTTCTCGCATTCCGCGAGGATGGTGGCTTTGGCTTGGGCCTCCTCGGGAGATAAGGGTTCGGAGTTTGCCCCTTCGATGTCCGTCATGCTCAATTCCTCCTTCTGCAAGTTCTTCCAAAGGTTCTTTTTCTCTCAAGTCTCACGGGAATCTATGGCTGCGTCTGCGCGTCGACTTCTTTCTCAAGAGCCACCACTAGAGTGTGCAGAGTCTGAAGATCATCGAGCTTCGATGGTGGCGCATTCAACGAGGAGATGACTCTCTGGACGGTTTCCGGTGCGAGTCTTGCCTGGGCTGCCTCTAAACGCGCCGTGCCTCGCTCCGCGCCCTGCATCTGCGCCAAAACCTTCTCCAGTGCAGCGGTCTCTTGAATCTGTTGGGGACCCCAGACCCGAGCAACATTCTTGAGCAGGCCACGATAGAGGCGCTTACCAATCTTGTTCTCTGTGGCTTCGATCGCAGCAATCAGCCTTTGGCGATGGCCGTTCGTCTCTGGACCGGTGTGGCCGGCATTACTGGCGTGCCCATTGGCCCGAACCAGCGCGTGACGGTTTCGCCTGGGCTTCGGCCGGAGCCCGGCAAGCCAACCGTTCGGTGTCGCCCACCGCGGCAGCCTAGGGATCTTGGTAGGTAGACGGTGCTCGCCCAACTCCACCCATTCCCCATCGATGTCGTACAGATAGCGTCCAAGTCCAAAGCAAGACAGGGCGCGTTTAAATGCCTGGGCCTCCGCAGCCGTCAGAGCATTCTCTTTGTCCGACCACTCCTCTCCAGTGCCGGAGTTGGTGCCAATGCATGCAATGGTCACTTCGCATGTAACCAATATTTTCGCAGCCGGGCCTCGTTTGCCGCGCTGAACGGGAGCACTGGCCTGTACAGCGTATTTGCGGCTCCAGCCGGCGGGAGTAAAGACGTCATTGAGCCGATCGCTGTAAGCACGTGGGTCGGCGTACGGAAGCATCAGCCCACGCGTTCCGTCATCGCTGTATTCAGTGACCCGCCACTGAATAACGACCAAATCAAACGGAATCGCCAATGCCTGCAAAGCTTCGTCCAGTTGCTCGTGCTTTGGACCAGGTCTTGGAACGTTCGGTGGCGATGCTGCGGAAGGCAAACCACTCTCCACTTGGCTAGGAATGGAATTCATCTGGAGTCTCCTTCGGTCAAGGAGTCTGGGCTGATCTATCATCCCGGCTCGGGATTGTTCGGCGAGTGACTGCGCTGAACGGCTTTCTCAAGCCGGGATTTCGCGTCTCCAGCGACTTCCAGCGTCAATCACTCGCGGGACAATCCGACGGCCCGGGGATCGGGCAGCTTCAATCACTCCGGAATTGCTAGAAGGACAGAACCCGTTCGCTTGGCAGCGCAACGAATTTCGAAGAGGTGTTCTTATGTTTCGATTTGGAAGCAGAAGATCAACGGCACACGACCCGAGCTTACGAATTGCTCGTTGAGCCGGGCGCTAGCTGAGATTCAATGCGCTCACGGCTCTGCTGGTCTCCGAAATAACAGAGGCCAACTAGTTCCTCTCCGGCCTCGGCGACTAGCCGGACGAGCTGCTCACGGTCGATGGAATAGACCGGACGCGACTGCGCCACGCGGAATTCAAAACGTGCGCCTGGGTCGCAGGGGTTGTCGGGAAACTCGATCTCGATGTGCTGTCTTCGACGTCCCAACTCGAGGAGCAAGCAGGGCACGACAACATTCGAGACCTGCACGATTTCCTCCACAGTCGCAGATTCCGTAGGAAGCCCTCGAAGGCCAGCAAAGACGTAAGAGATCAGACGGGCTCTGGTCCGCTCTCCCCATGAGTCCGGCTGCACCGCGAGTTCAAGGATCTGCTCGTTCAGTGGCGCCAGGAAGCGAGCGAAGCCCATTTGCCGAAGATTCTCCACGAATAAAGCAGAGCCATCCAGGAGTTGCTCACACTGTGCAAAGACCCGCGCCGCCTCTTCTCGTCCGATGCGGGGGACTTTTTGTCTATTCCGTCCCCGATTTCCGGGTGTGGCATCAGGCATATTCACCCTCTCTCCTGTTGACCTGGACGGTTCCTGGTTGTGCAGCCACGAGAGGTACAGGAATTGTGGGCGGGACATTATAAAGCGCAACAGGCTTGTGGATTCATTTTGAACCTGAGCTGAAACAAAAGGCACATAGGATGGCCGAGTTAACCCGCCGAAAGGATCGCATCACATCTCTGCCCCAGCAGTTGTGCCAGGATCTCCGAGTCGTGGGCGGTATCCACAGGGTCCCGACACAAGGCGGAGCGCAGTGCCGTTTTAAGCCAGAAAGAAGCGGCTGGGTCGGCAAGAACTTCGTCAATGCTTGGTAGATCAACCGGTCCCGGGCTCTGGCGCATTTCAAGGCCCTTCACATCGCTCTGCCAGCAATTGCATTGACATCCGCGCTCCGCTCGTCGGTTACATCAAGAGTGCTGCGATCCTCCGACCGGTTAGAGGCAATTGGCTTGGGTCCGAGCAAATGACAATGACGGCAGCCGACGCAGCACACGGCAAACGTGATTCGGTGCGCAGCATCTTGGAAGTCGTTTGGCAACACCACACACTCCCCCGCCCGTGTATAGAAAACGGGACAGACGGTGCCGCGGAACGCAACATCTTTCCCCCACGGCTCCATCTCCAGGCCGCCCCTGCGGCCATAAAAAAGGACCGAGCTTTCCAGATGTGGTCTCTGGCCTTGCTTCGACTTTGCCAGTTCGTGCCGAGTAATTAATAGATCGTACGTCCGCTCGATCCGAAGCATTTGCACTCGGATCAGTACGGGCGCAACCACGATCGCGTGCACACCGTTTACGCCAATGCTGTCCACGCGCTGCAGCCAGGGCAATGCGTTACCTTGTTCATCCACGTAGCTCGCGTACGCGCCTATCTCTGCGACCGCGCCGCCTGACTCGACTCCGCGAAGCACGTACTTCTTTGCCAGGTGTTGATGTTCGATTGACACCGAAGGCTGACAATAGATGCCGGCCGTTCTTAGACACCTCAAGGTGATTGGTGGGAGCCGTAGTCCCTGACGTGCCAACACCTCGGCCTCCAGACGCCTATTGTGCATGGTGCGCTGAGATTCCATATTCAATCAGCCTCCTGACTCGAATCGGGTGTCCTAAGGCCGCACGTATCATTTCCTTGGTGCAACCGGCCCAGCACTTGTACTTGCGCGAATCCGAAACCGAAATGGCCAGATTGTCGCCGCTGCGATCACGTCCATGATCCGCACAGGATGGACAACGCGCCCAGTAGTTTCCGCCGCGCGTGCATGTCGGCCGGACGTGGTCGAGGATGCGAAATTGTGGGCGCGTCAGATCGCAAGGCGGCAACCCAACTCTTGGCTTCGGACGAAACTCTTCCGGCATTTCGAGCCCATCGATGAACCGTCCGATTTCGGTTTCCGTGATCTTGCGCAGGCGCTCCAGATAGGCGAGTTGCGCTTCGAGCCGGTAGTCCGCCCCGTAAAACCAGTACCGCCTGTCAGTAGCACGATGGACGCCGAGCGGCCCCCGGATCGCATTGCCGAATTGGTCGGGGCCGAGTTCATCTTGACGCGGAAATACTTCGATTCCTTCCGCCAGACCAGAGCCGCCCTTTACCGGGACTTTCAAGCGAAGCGCCAGGTTGTAGATGTAGATGCGGCAGTGCCTTGCAAGCAGTGGCTTGTCGGCAAAGATCCAGAGGTGAGCGCCGCGCCGCGACTTCTCCAGCGCCGCTTCGACTCCATCCTGGCCCAACTCCCATTGCAACTTAAGAAGATCTTCCAGCGCATTCTCATAGTCGGCATCGATTGCCACCCACTTGGAACGCTGCGTCTTCGGACTCAGGGCGTAGATGCCAATCGTCACCTGCCCGTTCAAATGCTCACGGATGGTCTGGGGTGAAATCCGGCGATCCCGCTTCGGACGATAGTAGTGGTGCTTGCCGTTTGCGCCCGGTTTGCGGGACTGCAGGGTGTAGGCCAGACGATTTACGAACAATGAGAAATATCTCTGTGCCATCTCCGCGCTCGCGTGGCCTACTCCTTTCATAAAGCCTCCTCTGTAAGCTGGCCGTTACGCCATCGCATGTTTCGCGACGCCCCTCCGGAGAAGCGCTGGATGTGCCGTCCACGAGACAAGGTTGTATTCCATAACCAGCTCGTCGAACTCGGCTGCAGTCAGGCTGTCGTCACGCCCCAGGTCGAAGACCACAAAGTAGAAGATTTGCAGCTCGCGGTCGTACAGGTAAATGGCGCCCGAGGCAGGCTCGTCCGGCACGGTTTGTAGCAACAAGACGCCCTTCGGCATTTCAATCCAGCGAGAAGCCTGCCCCTCGCCGAGGGTGATGAAAACTTTCATTACGTGCTCGACATTGGCCTCCTTGCGTAGACCGATGTCCTCTGCAGTAAACAGCGGCTCAAAACTTACGGCTCCTCTGCTTTGAGACATGATGTCTTCCTCCTTAATTTGACCTGATTTGCCCCGAGGGTCCGAGAACAGGCACGCAACCGAGTGCCGGCAAAACCGAGAACGCTCCTTTCTTCGGATTCCGCTTGCGAAAGGCGCGCAACAGCTGCGGCTGCGACAACCGCCGACTCTGCTGATTTAGCCAACAAAGAAGCTCCCGACCCGCGGAAATCGAATTCGCTGCTACCGCGCAGAGTTGCGCAGTGGTATTCAGCGGGGGACATCAATTGTTCGTCGACATAAGACTGGAGTTCGCGAAGCGACGCATGTGCTGGCGTTAATCGCCAAGTGGATTCGCTTGCCGATGGGGCGCATGCGGATGAGCAGGCGTTAGCGCTGGGGCCGGTGTATAAACTGATCGGAACCGGACGGTTTTGTCGAATCATCGGGAAAGGAATCGTGCGAGCCGAAGTGAATCCAGCAATATAAAACCATGTCAGAGCACAGGGAAATGCATGTTCTAGCAAAGTCAAAATGAGGGGGTAGTCAGCACGCAACTCAATGAACGTGGGCATGTTACTGAATCCCCAAAAACGGCATACCTATCGCGTCCAGACCGCGTAAAGACGCTGAGAAGACGGCAATGATAAGCCAATGAGAAGACAACGTACCGGAGATCGATAGAATCCTCATTGAAGCAGTTCCCGGAATCTGGTCCCAGTGGCGTCCCCGCGGACAAAGACCCTGGTTTCAAGAAG
>JBAVUV010000253.1:0-4014 GCA_049696955.1 Candidatus Sulfotelmatobacter sp.
CTTTTGTCTTGCGCATCTTTTTTTCGGATCCATACTCTGTCACGAGAGCTTCGTTAGGCTGTAGTCCCGACACAATGATAAGTACACCTGCATAGCTAGGAATCAGTTGCACGACCGACAAATGGCACGGACCCGCGCTCGATTCGAATGGAAACGGAATAATCCGCGTAAATGCGCGCGATTGGCCATCGGCGGAAACGATTGCGAATTGAAAAGGCTCGCCCTTCGATCCCGCAAGGTTGATAAGCGCCGGCTCTTCAGCAACACTATGAGCAGGATCGGCGAGCTTGCTCAACACTTTGCCTTCGTTGTTCAAATGTACTTCCGAAATCTTGATAGGCGTAGCGCCTATGATGGACGAACTCAGGGTGTATTGCGTGTCAGCGGGCAGACCTGATGCAAAGAGGTTGTAAGTAACAAATGTCTTGCCCAGTACGACCATTCGCCCCGTCTCCTTGTACGTCAGCTCCGCGCCGGGAGAGTTGTGTTGGTCGCCCCACTGGTCGGACGGCGGGACGGCTTGAGCGGCACAACCGGTAGCAACGACAAACATCGCGGAAATGCAAAGAATCTTTGACAGTAGGTGGAAGGTCATTGCAGCAGGATGATAATAGCGGCGCGTTCGGTCTGCACTTAGCTTCTTGCGAAAGAAAACTGGGATCACGCGGTTCATCTCGACGCCCCCTCTGGTCCGCCAGCAACCGAGTCCATTCGGCTCGCCCTAAAGTTTCTTAACGGCAAGCAGTGATTCGATATTTACCTTTTGTAAGGACACTAGAACGGCTTCATTCCAATGCAAATACCACCCGAACAGTCGCCTGCCTTTCTACTTTCTCCGGGAAAAGCTGCAAAGAGAATGATTGTTTTGTTACGCCGGAACCGAGCACGACAAAGCTGGTGTAGTCCCTCGTGTCCAACGGCAAATCGATTATGCCGCTGAATACGTTGCTGACATAGAGGAGGTCACCCACCTTATTGCCGGCGGACTTCGCCAAGTTGGCGGCCGTTGTGCGTGCCTTCTCCATGGCTGCTGCTCGCGCTCGTCCTTCCAATGCCTCGGGGTCTGCGACGTCCCAACTTACGCTCTCCACACCGTTTGATCCGGCATGGACTGCGACGTCGATCAGTTTCTGCGCGTCGAGAGCAGCTAAGCGAATTCGCTAACTCTGATAAGCTCTGAACTGTCGCATCTGCCGATTGCTGGCTGGCGGGTGCTCCGAATCGGTTTCATTCAGTTGAATTCCGGCGCTTCGAATTTGAGTTTTCTGCAAACCTGCTTCGAGCAGAGCTTTGACCACCCTGTCTGCAATCTCCAGATTTGAGCGATATGCCTGGTCGTGAGTCTCTCCGTAACTGACACATCCCAAAGTGACATCCGCAATGTCAGCCTCAGCTTGAATTTTCTCTGTGACGCTAACCTCCACCGTGCCGTTCTGATGATTTACTGCAATTTCTTGAGATTGAGCAGGGAGCGTAAAACAAAAGAACGCCGCAATGAAAACAGCTACGAATGTTCGCATATTCCCTCCGAGCCAATCCCAACTCGACAAGATCGCGCTGCGTCTAAATCAACGCCCGCGAAAAACTTTGGGCTTTCAGACTCCAGCGAGTAAACTGCGCGCCACTGTTGCGCCGACCCTTTGAACCCGCAGCGTTAATCAGGAGTTAGGCCGAATCGAGCCGGAGTGCAGACCCAGCATTTAGATTCTCTCGAGCAGCTGAACTCTAACTCACTTGCTCGGTGTTCATTGCACGTTTACTGTAACCATCGTCGAGTGTTGGACTGAGCCCGCAGTGGCCGTCACCGAGACTATGTACTCTTGACTAGTGCGCGACGGACTGCCACCGGACGCTCCTCCGCAAGCTGCCTGCATCGCGCAAAGCGCGATCGAAAGGCCGCACAAAAGACCAAAGCTAAGCGAAGGTCTTCGGCTTTTGCGAAACGCCGTCCGGGTACCCAAACAAACGATTCCCGTCAAAGACAAGCACAACGCGAGGAGCAGAGCAAGAGACTCATGGTGAAGAGGAATGAGTGTTGCTGTGTCCGGGACGGTGATCGTAAGAGTTGAACTAGCTGTTTTCGCGGCCAGCGTGATTGTTTCAGGCGAGAGTGCACATGTGGGCAGTGGCGAAGGCCCCGTTACTGCGCAGGAGAGTCCGACGGTATCCGAAGGGCTCTCGTTTTGGGACGCGACAGTAATGAGATCGCTTGCTTGGCCTCCGCCTTGGATAGTCAGGTTCGCCGATGCCACCGAAAGCGAGAAACTCGGCAGCGGGTTGGCCGTATTGCCGACATTCAGCAAGACACTTACACTGTTATCGTCTGAGTTGGCGACAACAAGCTCAGGCAGTGTGTCCCCATTGAAGTCAGCTATCGCCAGCCAAGTTGGCCGTTTAAAAATTTGAATGCAACCAGAAGACTGAGCGCACGGATTGAAAGTGGCGTCCTGAAAAGTTCCATCTCCATTGCCGAGCATCATCTGAATCTCCATCGGGTGGTTTTCGGGATCGAAATCTTCGATTCCGATGAGATCCAGTTTGCCGTCGTTGTTCAGATCCGCGGTCGCCACGGCAAAAGAAAACTCTCCCTTGACGGTTGATCCAATTTCGAAAGTTCCATCGCCATTGCCCAACAGGATTCTAATATCCCCGGCAAAAACATTTTCACGAACCGCTGCGGCCAAGTCGGTCTTTCCGTCTCCATTGAGGTCCGCCGAGGTGAAGTATTTCGGCCAAAAAGGCAGCTCCACGGTTGCCGGACTCCGAAAGGTGCCGTCGCCGTTACCCAGCAACACGATGAGTGTGCCCGAATCCTGTTCGTCCTTAACCCCACCGTTTCCGGTGACCACATCCAGATGTCCATCCTCGTTGAAGTCACCCACGGCCACAAAGGGAGTGCTTCCCTCTGTCGATGTAGTCACCGGCGGCTGAAAAGTTCCATCCCCATTGCCAAGCAAGATGCTGATAGTGCCTTGATCGTTTGAAACCAGAAGATCGAGCTTGTGATCGCCGGTAAAATTCGCCGCAACGACGTACTGTGCTCGGGTACCCGCGCTGTATTGCGTAGGCGGCTGAAACGTTCCGTCCCCGGTCCCTAGAAGGATGCTTACAGTGGAGCCCGTCGCCACTGCAAGGTCGACGTGGCGATCTCCATTGAAGTCTCCCACCGTAACGAATCTGGGGGCGTCAGCGACGGTGTAGTTCAATGCGTCTTGAAAGGTGCCATCGCCGTTGCCCAGCAGGACGCTCACGTTGTCGCTCTCGAAGTTTGCAACTGCTAGGTCCAACTTGCTATCTGCGTTGAAGTCACCAACGCAAACAGCGCCCGGCGCCCTACCCACGGCATATTCCCTGGGGTTCGTGTATGATTGCGCGGTTGTTCGCACCGGAAGAATGAGCGAGCAGATGACGATTGATATTGCCCCGGCGAATACTTTTGCCTGCGTATTCATCATATGCCTCCTGTCTAGAAGATCTCTGCTCGCTATCCGGCGAACACCTGTCATGTCCGGCGGCGATCCCGCCAGGCATGACTGACGGCGCGTTCTTTCAAACCTCGCTTCTCCGCAGACTTCCTCGTAACTCGTCCTCATTCCGGGTTCATTTTTCTCCCATCAGCGGTGATGACGGCACCAGGGGTAGTGAAAATTGCGCGGAACGCGTTCCCATCACCCACATACACGGTGTTCAGTACCGACGTGCGTTCCAATGCGCCGTTTAGATAGACGCTAATGGTTGCAGCGCCCGTGCAGTCAGGGTTCACCGAGACCGTTCCAGTGAGCGTCTCGTTCTCGACATCACCGTTGAAACTCCGAGTTTGGGATCCGTTAATGTTGCCGGCAGTGTCTTCAGTGAAACTCCCGACTGAAGCGGCCGGCCCGAGGCCGACGATCGTGCCCGTGTAGGTGTACCCCCACCGGCCAACAAGATGATGGAGAGAGCAGGATCCTTCGCCACCGCTCAAGTTGATCGATGCGGCTTTCAGCGACGGAGCGTGACTGGAAGCAACTAGGC
>JBAVUV010000254.1:0-8839 GCA_049696955.1 Candidatus Sulfotelmatobacter sp.
CGCCAGGGCTTCATGCGCGGCCCGGTCGAAATTTATGGCGAGATGGAGTTGTTGCGGCTGCTGGACCAATTTTTTGATCGCGGCTTGTGCTATGCGACCGAGGGCTACGAGCGGTACACCCAATTGCAAAATGGTTCCCAGCGCCGTGGCAGCGAAGCGCAGCAGGTGGCGGGCTAGCATGAGTTCGTTGTAGAAGTGCTGATGAATTAAACTCGTTGGACTGCGCCCGCGCCGTAATTTCCGCGACAGAGATTTTCGGATTTCAGGGCGTCAGTATTTCCCGCCTTATTCCCTGCTCGATCTAAGTTAGAATGTCCTTCGCTTCCCACTAGACCAAACTGGACGCCGCTGCTTCGGAGGTCCCATGAAACTCGTGCCACGCGTTATGCTCCCTTTCCTGCTCGTTCTAATACCGCTGCTGTGCGTAGCTGCCCTGCTCGCCGGGGACGCGCCGTCTTTCACCAAGCTTGACTATCCGAAAGCGAAGAGGGTCGACCAGGTCGACGATTACCACGGCACCAGGGTGGCCGATCCTTATCGGTGGCTGGAAGACACGGACTCACCCGATACGCTCGCCTGGGTACAGGCTGAGAATAAACTGACCTTCGGTTACCTAGAACAGATTCCCTACCGCAAGGCGATTCACGAGCGCCTGACGAAGCTCTGGAACTACGAACGCTTCGGTGTTCCCGAGCAGCGCGGCGGACGCTATTTCTACCAGCACAACAACGGACTTCAGAATCAGAGCGTGCTCCTGGTCGCCGACTCGCTGAATGCGGAGCCACGGATATTGCTGGATCCCAACACGCTCTCCGCCGATGGTACCGTCGCACTTTCCGGTGAGGCCATCTCGGATGACGGCAAACTGTTGGCCTATGGCACTGCCGCTTCCGGCTCCGATTGGATGGAATGGCGCGTGCGCGACATCGACAGCGGCAAGGATTTATCCGACCTGATCAAGTGGGTGAAATTTTCCGGCGCATCCTGGACCAAAGATGACAAGGGCTTCTACTACAGCCGTTACGATGAGCCCAAGCACGACACTGCGATGCGCGACGCGAATTATTTCCAGAAACTTTATTACCATCGTCTCGGCACAACTCAATCGGAAGACCAGTTGATCTACGAGCGTCCCGACAATAAAGAATTAGGATTTAACGGTGCAGTCACCGACGATGGCCATTACCTGATCATCACGGTGTGGCAAGGCACGTCTCCCAAGAATCGGCTCTACTACAAAGATCTCACGCAGCCGGACTCCCAAGTGGTCAAACTGCTCGATAACTTCGACGCCCAGTATGAATTCGTCGATAACGATGGTCCGGTCTTTTGGTTCAAGACCGATCTCGATGCCCCGCGCAGCCGGCTAATCGCAATTGACACTCGAACTCCCGAGCGCGGCCAGTGGAAGACAATCATCCCGGAGAGCGCGGAGACGATGCAGAGTGTCAGCGTGATCGACAACGAGTTTCTTGTGGAATATCTTGAGGACGCTCGCTCTGAAGTCAGAGTCCACGATCTGGAAGGAAAACTCTTGCGCAGCATCGATCTACCCGGAATCGGCACGGCGGAGGGTTTTACCGGCAAGCGTCAAGATAAGGAGACTTTTTACGCGTTCACCAGTTTCACCGTTCCGACGACTATCTATCGCTACGATCCGGAAAAGGGCACGAGTTCAGTTTTCCGCCAACCCAAAGTCGATTTTGATTCTAGCCGCTACGAAACCAAGCAAGTTTTCTATAAGAGCAAGGACGGCACGCGCATCCCCATGTTTCTTACTTACAAGAAGGGCATGAAACTCGACGGCCAGAACCGCGTGTTGCTCTACGCCTACGGAGGCTTCGACATCTCTCTGACTCCCGCCTTCTCGGTGCCGGATCTGGTGTGGCTCGAGATGGGCGGAGTCTATGCTCAGCCCAACCTGCGAGGCGGTGGTGAGTACGGCGAGGAATGGCACCTCGCTGGCACAAAGTTGCATAAGCAAAACGTGTTTGATGATTTCATCGCGGCGGCGGAGTGGCTCATTGCGAACCATTACACGACGTCCTCTAACCTGGCCATCTATGGCCGCAGCAACGGCGGACTGTTGATCGGGGCATGTCTGACGCAGCGACCCGACCTCTACGGCGCGACTCTGCCTGCGGTGGGGGTGATGGATATGTTGCGCTTTCACAAATTCACCATCGGATGGGCCTGGACCTCGGACTACGGCTCCTCTGATGATCCCGAACAATTCAAAGCTCTCTATGCCTACTCACCGTTACACAACCTGAAGGCGGGGACCAAATATCCTCCGACTCTCATCACCACGGCTGACCACGACGACCGGGTCGTGCCGGGTCACAGCTTTAAATTCGCCGCCACCATGCAAGCTGATCAAGCGGGCCCTGCGCCCGTGCTGATTCGTGTGGAGACGAAAGCGGGACACGGCGCCGGAAAACCCATCTCGAAGCAGATCGAAGAAATTGCCGATTCCTGGTCATTCGTGGCGCACAACCTCAACATGGATGTGCAATTGAAGTGAAGACAAATAGTCGTGCGACTAACTGACAGCCTTTCGGTGGAATTGTCTAAGCCCGGCGGCCAGCAGTAGCACGTCAAAAACGGTCAACGCCACCAACACAGCAAGAATCGACAAATGCGGGAATTGCGGAACGAGCGTTCCACGCAGACCTTCGCTGGCGTAGACGAGCGGATTGATTAGTACGATTTTCTGCAGAATGGGAAAATGTGCCAGCGCGCTCCAAGGATAGTAAGTGCAACCGAAAAATATCATTGGAGTTAAAACCATGCTGAACATCAGGCCTATGTGCGTCTGATTGATGCTGCAGCCGAGCGCGAGGCCGCCGCAGGCTGAGAAAAGCGCCACCAGCACTGTTACGCACGCAAAAGTGAGTGGAGAACGTAGATTCAATTCAACGCCCGGGCGCAGCAGCAGCCATGCTGCGGGGATTACCGCCAACCCTGCGAACAGCGCTTGTACGGCGCCGAAAAATACTTTCTCTATCGCCAGCCAGGAAATTTCGATAGGCGCCAGCAAACGGTCCTCGATTTCGCGAGTGAATTGAAATTCCGCAATCAGTGGCATAGCGACCGCCCAAACCCCGGTGAACACCATACTGATCGCCATGATTCCAGGCAGCAGCAGGCTCTTGTAAGCCGGGGGCATGTAGCCGCTACTAACCATGACCCGCCCGAAAATAAACACGAACATCATCGGCTGCAAGAAAGTCTGCAGAACTAGCGGAACGAAGTTGCGGCGAGCGACGTGCGCATCACGCCCGAGTAAAGCCAGAAAAGTTTTCCAGTTCAATCGCGCAGGCTCCTTCCAGTGTGGTGCAGAAACAAATTCTCCAGGCTGGGCTCCGAGATGTGCACATCGCACAATTCAATCGAGGCGCTAGAGGCAAGATTGGCAATCTCGGAAACCAGGGGTCCGCCTCGGTCCGCGTACACATCGGCGGAGTTACCATTCGCGTCGCTATTTTCGCGGACCTCGGTTACGCCGGGCAAACTCCGAAGGTTCTGCAACAATTCTGGGGATTGCCGGCCAAACCGCAGGCGCAGCAGAAAGCCACCGGGGACCGAGGCCTTCAATTCGTGAGGAGTTCCGATGGCGATGTTGCGTCCATGATCGATGATGGCAACGCGCTGGCACAGTGCGTCCGCCTCTTCCATGTTGTGTGTGGTGAGGAGGATGGTTTTGCCACCCTGGTTATATTCCCGAATGATGTCCCAGAGAAGCAACCGGGTTTGCGGATCCAGGCCAGCGCTGGGCTCGTCCAGAAAAAGAACCTGCGGATCGTGCATCATGGCGCGTGCGATGGAGAGGCGTTGCATCATGCCACCGGAGAAACCGCGGACCATCTGATCGGCGCGATCGGTCAGTTTAAAGCGATCCAGCAGAGCTTTCGCTCGCTCGCCTCGCTCCCGCGAATCGATGCCGAAATAAGCCCCATGAAAAAGGAGTATCTCGCGCGCGGTCAGTGAAAAATCGAGGTTAGGGCGCTGCTGTACCACTCCGATCAACCGCTTAACGACGACCTGCTCGGCCCACACATCGTGTTCTCCGATCCATGCCTGGCCGCTGGTCGGCCGCACGCGGGTGGTCAGAATTCCCGCGGTCGTGGATTTGCCGGCACCGTTCGGGCCGAGCAGTCCGAAGATTTCTCCGGGCAAGACCTCAAGTGTCAGGCCATCGAGAGCGACGATCTCGGCTTTTGGTTGTTTATTTTTCTTGCTTCGTGCTGAACCAAAACCGAAGCCTCCGCCCGAGGCAAGGGGAGGCGGGGATGTATACACTTTTCGTAAATCGCGAGTTCGAATGCCAGCCAGCATGCCGCGGTTCCTCTGTGCGCCAAAAGTATTTTCTGCGAAATTTATTTTCCGGCCATTCTCGATATTTCGCTACTATAGCGAGGTTTGGATACGAATCATTTCGACGCCCTCTAGAATATTGGGTCGAGCTTGTCTTCGCGAGGCATGGTTGAGCGACGTAAAAGTTACAACGAGAGTTTAACAGCTGAGAACTGCATTATCCGGACTTATGCTGATTCATCCAGACCGTCTGCTGCCTGCCGAACCCGGTACGCGAAAGATAGCTAGAGCGCTGTATGAGTCTGTGCAAAGGTCGCCCATCATCAGTCCTCACGGGCATACGCAGGCGGCATGGTTTGCCAGAAACGAGCCGTTCCCGGATCCGGCAACTCTCCTGGTTCAACCTGACCACTACATCTTCCGCATGCTCTACAGCCAGGGAGTTTCACTGGAGGAATTGGAGATTGGACGTCAAGAACTGAAAGACCCGAGGAAAGTCTGGCGTATCTTCGCCAGACTTTATTATCTGTTCCGCGGAACACCCACGCGCTTGTGGCTGGATTTTGTCTTTCAGCAACTTTTTGGACTGAAGCTGCGCCTGTCAGAAAAAACCGCCGATCTGTACTTCGATACGATTTCAGAAAAGCTACAAACTCCAGAATTTCTGCCGCGCGCGCTCTACGAGCGTTTCAATCTGGAAGTTTTAGCAACTACTGATTCTCCTCTCGACTCTCTGGCCGAGCACAAGGCCATTCGCGAATCGAAATGGAAGGCGAGGATACTACCGACATTCCGATCCGACCCGGTTGTAGATCCTGGCTTTGCGGGCTTTGCCGGGAACATTGCGAAGCTCGGCGAGCAGACCGGGGAAGATACATCAATGTGGGTGGGGTACTTGAATGCACTGCGAGCGACGCGATTGCGCTTTCGCGAACTTGGGTGCACGGCCACAGACCATGGACATCCAACGGCCAGAACCGCGAATCTTTCCCAAGCGGAGGCGGAGGAGCTTTTTCTTCGCGTGCTGGGCGGGAACGCCAATGCTCAAGAGCAAGAGCTTTTCCGTGCGCAGATGCTAACGGAAATGGCGCGCATGAGCCTGCACGACGGGCTGGTAATGCAGATTCATCCGGGCAGCGCGCGCAACCATAACGGCAAGCTATATGAGCGCTATGGCCGAGATGTGGGTGCGGACATCCCAATGCCGACAGAGTATGTAGATGGGCTGCGCCCTTTACTGAATGAATTCGGGAACGAGCGCGACCTGACCATTATTCTTTTTACCCTGGACGAATCTACCTACAGTCGGGAACTCGCACCGCTGGCTGGACACTATCCATGTTTGAAGCTGGGGCCACCGTGGTGGTTTCATGATAGTCCGGAAGGAATGATGCGCTTTCGCGAGCATGTGACAGAGACGGCGGGCTTCTACAACACCGTAGGTTTTAACGACGATACGCGGGCGTTTCTCTCAATTCCGGCGCGGCACGATATGGCGCGGAGAATAGACTGCGCGTTCCTGGCGAAGCTGGTTGCCGATCATCGACTGGAGCAAGACGAAGCTTTCGAAGTGGCGCAGGATCTCGCTTATCGGTTGGTAAAAAAGGCGTATCGTTTGTAGGAACCTGCATGGCTGACAAAACGGCTGTCGATAGCGGATCGGAAGCCGGCTCATCACTCGAGCCATCTGCCGGCTCACATCTCGGACGCGTCCGCTGGACGGTGTGCGCCATGCTGTTCGTCGCCACTTCCATCAACTATATGGATCGCCAGGTGATCGCGATTCTGAAGCCAACGCTCGAACACAGCATCGGCATGACGGAGGTAAGTTATGGCTACATTGTGGATGCGTTCCAGATTGCCTATGCCATTGGGCTCCTCGCGGCTGGCCGCCTGATCGACAGATTGGGTACGCGGGTTGGCTACATGTTGGTGATGGCGGTCTGGAGCCTCTCAGCAATGGGCCATGCGTTGGCGAGCACTGTGCTGGAATTCGGTGTTGCGCGATTCTTCCTTGGGCTCGGCGAGAGTGGCAACTTCCCTGCTGCGATCAAGACCGTGGCGGAATGGTTTCCGCAAAATGAACGCTCACTGGCTACGGGTATCTTTAATTCCGGAGCAAATGTGGGAGCGATTCTCGCTCCGGCCATTGTTCCGTGGGTTACGCTGCGCTGGGGGTGGCATGCAGCTTTTCTGACGACTGGCATTTTTAGTGTGCTCTGGATTCTGTGGTGGTTCCGCTATTACCGCAGGCCAGTGGATCACGCCACTCTGACCGCCAGGGAGTTGCGCCATATCTACCAGGAAGCGGCCACCGAGGTCGGTCCCTCTATTCCGTGGCGGCGATTGTTGAAATGCCGCCAGACCTGGGGCTTTTCGATCGCGAAATTTCTCACCGATCCGATCTGGTATTTCTATTTGTTCTGGCTTCCATCCTACTTCAGCGCGAAATTCAGTCTGAATCTTGCGCATCTCGGACTGCCACTTATCATTGTTTATAACGTGTCGGCGATTGGCAGTATCGGCGGAGGCTGGTTGCCCGCGCCTTTCCGCCGCCTGGGACTTTCTCCGAACTACGCACGCCTTGCGGCAATGCTCTTTTGCGCTTGCCTGGTGCTACCTATCTACACTGTCTCCGCGGCGAAATCAGAGTGGACCGCCATCGCATTGATTAGTCTTGCCGCTGGTGCACATCAGGGTTGGTCGGCGAATCTTTTTACCACATCGTCAGATATGTTTCCGCGCAGCGCGGTCGGATCGGTGGTCGGAATCGGAGGCATGGCCGGATCAGTCGGCAGCGCGCTATTTGCTTTCTTCACCGGCCACATTCTGCAATTGACGCACAGTTACGCGGTCCTGTTTGCCATTGCGGCCAGCGCGTATCTGTTGGCTCTGACGCTTTTGTGGCTGTTCGCGCCCGGACTAAAGAAGGTGAAACTCGCGGGCTGAACTTTACTGCACGGAGTTGTCGACGCATTCGAAGCGAACACTGCAAGAGAGCGCAAACAATCCCCATTTCCTGGGGAATGCAGTGTAGGGCTGAAGGGAGACTGGATGGTGTACACGCGACGCGAGATGCTCACGGGCTTAGGAGTAACAGGACTTGCGTCAGCCATGGGGCCACTGATCAAAAGCGCAGCAGGGTCATCGCTAACCGAGCCAATGGCAGCGGGGACCGATGCCTGTCCATTCCGGCTGGCAGTGATCAATGACGAAATCACGCAGGACTTCGAAAAGGCATGCCAGATCGTCTCCCGCGATTTTGGACTGCAGTGGATTGAGCTCCGCTCGATGTGGAACAAGAACGTGACTGAGCTCGACGCAAAACAAGTTGAGGACGCGCGCAGGATTCTTGAGGAACACAAACTGCGAGTGACGGATATTGCCAGCCCGCTTTTTAAGACGGACTGGCCGGGAGCTCCACGCTCGTCACAGAGCGAAACCCGCGACCAGTTCCACGCCGATTTCGATGCCAGCGCGCAGGATAAACTGCTCGAGCGTTGTATCTCGCTTTGCAAATCTTTCAACACGGATCGGATTCGTTGCTTTGACTATTGGCGGCTGGATGATCAGAAGCCCTACCGCGCTGCGATTAATGCCACACTGCGGCAGGCTGCTGAACGCTGTACAAAAGACAATGTAATTCTGTTGCTCGAGAACGAGATGTCCTGCAACACCGCAACCGGTGAAGAGGCAGCGGCCGTGTTGAAGGCGATTCCGAACCAGAATTTCATGCTGAACTGGGATCCAGGAAATGCCGCAGCCATTGGGAGCACACCTTATCCCACCGGCTACGAGTTGTTACCAAAAGACCGCATCGGGCACTGCCACTGTAAAGACGTGGTGAAGAAGCCGGACCATAAATACGATTGGGCTGCGGTAGGCACCGGCATTGTGGACTGGGTGGGGCAACTGCAGGCTCTGCAGCACGACGGATTCCGCTACGGGCTGAGTTTGGAGACCCACTGGCGCGGCGCAGGAACACCTGAAGCGTCTACCCGGATCAGTATGGACGGACTTAAGAAAACTTTGACGAAGGCTGGTATTTCCTGCTGATCGGAGATTTCCTGTCCGCTAACTATTTTTTTATCAAGGAGCAATGATGGTTACACGACGCGAGTTTCTCGATGCGCTTGCGGTGGGCGCGGCCGGGCTGGCCGTGGGAACCACGGCAAAGAGCTACGCTCAGATTCTGGGCTCTAACGACCGCCTCAACTTTGCGGTAATCGGACTGAACGGGCGTGGCTATGCGCATCTCTCTTCGCTCAAGGCGAATCGGAACGCCGCCCGCATTTCTCACGTTTGCGACGTGGACAGTAACATTCTCAACAAGTTTGCCGACGCTGCGCGACAGGAAATGGGCGACACTCCCGTGGCGGACAAAGACTTTCGCAAAGTACTCGAGCAGAAAGATGTGGATGCGATCACGATCGCTACTCCCGACCACTGGCATACGCCCGTTGCTATCGCCGGATTGCAGGCCGGTAAGCATGTTTATGTCGAGAAGCCGTGCAGTCATAAT
>JBAVUV010000255.1:0-1707 GCA_049696955.1 Candidatus Sulfotelmatobacter sp.
TACTTCGGAGCGATGGCAACAACGGGAGTGATGTCCCTGACCTGCTCATTCTGAAAACGACGATGGAGGAAAACGCGCCCAGTAGCAAGACCCGGCGGCCAATGATGGGAGATGTCGGCTTGTTCGGAGTCGCGCCAGGACTCTTGTTAAGGTTCCGGAAACGTACTCCAGCGATTGGTGCGACTCAATTGAATGTCCGCATTCGCCTTTACACGCGGGAGGGCCACCTCGTTCTGGAGAATGTTGTCCGACAGAATATCCAGTCCGTCTCCGACACCTTGCGAGCTACTCAGAGGTTGGCGCATAACATGGCTGTCACGTTGAAGCGGTCAAGTTTGCCCGAAACGGCAACGACGCCTGCCGAACAAGAAACTGCGAAGGCTTTCCAAATACAAAGTGGGCACGATCACTGAGGCGCAATGCGGTCACGCCGCCGATGCCGATCCTTCTGTCACTCGCTGCTGATGTTTGCACTGCCTCTCGATAAAGATTGAGTTCGGATCATGGATCAGATGCACCTCTGCAACCTCCTTCTGCTGCGCGTCGGACTTAACTGCGCGAAGTAGTAGAGTGGTAATCCCAATCTCGATACCATGCTTGTGAGGCATGGCTTCCGGTTTTAATAAAGTATGCTCCGGCGATGCTACGAATGCTTGACAGCACAATCTAAGTAAGTGGTCTGAGCAATCTCGAAATCGGCTTGGCTGACGTTGCAGTCATGCCTGACCAGCATGAGTGCCAGACCCAAGGAGGCAGTCGTTATGAGTTCACCAGTTGTTTTGATCACCGGAGCACTGACAGGCATCGGACGTGCCACGGCTGTGGCCTACGCACGTGAAGGTGCGCGGGTCGTTGTTTCAGGTCGACACGACGATGCAGGGCAGAAGCTTGCCACTGAGCTGCGCAACCTCGGCGCTGAGGCCGAATTTGTACGCACCGATGTGCGCCACGAAGACGAAGTCAAAGATCTCGTCGACAAGACCATCGCTCGTTTCGGTCGCCTCGATATTGCTGTCAATAACGCTGGCACGGAGGGCACTCCCGGTTCGGCTGCCGATGTGACCACTGAAAATTATCAAGCTATCTTCGATACAAATGTGCTCGGTGTGCTTTTGAGCATGAAGTACGAGATTCGGGCGATGCTTCGGCAAGGCAAAGGCAGCATCGTGAACATCTCGTCTGCGTATGGCAAAGTCGGTGGTCCGACGGCGGCGGTATATGTCGGCAGCAAGCACGCGGTGGAAGGCATCACGAAGTCTGCGGCAATCGAACTCGCCGGCACAGGCGTTCGTGTCAACATCGTTGGCCCTGGTCCTGTGGAAACGGGAATGTTCAACCGCTTTGCGCAAACGAAGGAAAACAAGGAAAATTTCCTCGCCTCACAAGTTCCTAACAAGCGCATCGGTACTCCCGAAGAAATTGCAAATGCCATCGTGTTCATTGGCTCTGATAAGGCTTCGTACATTATCGGGGCATCCCTGGCGGTCGACGGAGGGATGATCGCAGGCTAGTTATGAGCCGCACCGACCAACGCTACCACTGCGTCACAACGGAGAGAGAACTATGACCAAGAAGCTCGAAGGCAAGACCGCCGTCATCACCGGGGGCACGGAAGGGATTGGGTTGGCTACGGCAAAACTTTTCGTCAAAGAGGGTGCTTTTGTCTTCATCACAGGCCGGCGCCAAAAGGAACTCGACGAGGCCGTG
>JBAVUV010000256.1:0-7437 GCA_049696955.1 Candidatus Sulfotelmatobacter sp.
CGCAAACATCCTTGTGCGATGGCTTCGCTTTAATCTTGTCGGCGGCATTGGAATCGCTGTCCAACTTGTTCTGTTGTTTTCATTGAAGAGTATTCTCCACTTTAACTATCTTGCCGCAACCGCTCTGGCAGTTGAGGCCACTGTGATACACAACTTCCTCTGGCATGAGCGCTACACGTGGGCCGACCGGGTGCAACTCTCATGGCAGAACTCCCTGTCGCGCCTGCTGCGGTTCAATCTTACAAATGGAACCGTTTCGATCGCCGGCAATCTGGGATTGATGAAATTAATGGTCGATCTGGCCCATATGAACTACCTGATTGCGAATGCGATTGCAATCGCAATTTGCTCGCTGGTGAATTTTGTAGTGAGCAACCAATATGTGTTCGACGGACGCTAAAGCGTGCGTCGCGGCCGAGACGGCCATCGCTAGATCACAACCAACTTCCAACGCAGCGGGCGAGGGCGCCCGCTCTACACGGTTTACTGATCATTCGCCACATCATAGGCTGAGGAGAGGTTGATGTCGGACTTCAGAGGCACATTCTCGGAAGAGTCGCCGACCTCCACCGTATATTTACCCGCGTCGGCATGCCAGTGCTTCCCGGCTACGTCGTAATAAGTAAAAGCGCGGGGATTGAGCGGAACCGAGACGTGTTTCGTTTCGCCAGGCGCAAGCTCCACGCGCGAAAAACCTTTCAGCTCTTTCAGTGGCCGCGGCACCTTCGGATCGCTCTCCGATACATACACCTGTGCTACATCGGCGCCCGCGCGCGCGCCGGTGTTGGTCACGTCAAATATTACGTTGTAGCGCGCGCCTGTTGATGATTCGCCCGCCGGTGTCACTTCAATATGGCTGTATTGAAAAGTCGTATACGACAAACCGTAGCCGAAGGGATAGAGCGGCTTAACGTGATTGTGTTCGTATCCGCGATAACCAACAAACACGCCCTCCTTGTAAACCACACGATTAGTGCCTGATTCAGGATAGTAAGTATCGCGAACCGGATTGTCGGCCCAGCGTCGTTCGAAGGTGGCGGGGAGGTGGCCCGACGGATTGACGGCGCCGAAGAGAATTTCCGCGAGCGCAGTGCCTCCGCGTTCTCCCGGATACCAGAGTTCGAGGTAGGCGGGAACGCGGTCGAGCCAGTCGCCGGGATCAACATTGCCGCCAGAAGTGACGGTGACGATGATGTTTTTGTTGACTGCGGAGAGCTCGCCGATCAGTTCGTCCTGTCCGAATGGCAGACTAAAGGTGCGGTCCGAGCCCTCGGACTCGCTGCTCGAGTCAAACCCAGCGGCGACGATGACGACATCCGCTTTCGCGGCTAACGCTTTCGCTGCAGGAGAAACGATTTCTTTCCGTTCCTTAATGCCGACGCGAAGATGTCCGCCCACCGGATTGTCCTGGTAGGCCTCGGCAACAATCTTGTGCGGTCCAGCGGAGAGATTCAAAGTCGTATGGTTCTGCAAGGCTGTGGCGTATTTCCATGTATCGAAGACGAGCTTGCCATCGATGAGAAGGCGGTAGCCGTTGCCTTCGCCCGAGTATTCCGCCGCGACGATGTACGAGGACGTGGCTGGCGCAATGTAGAAACCGCTCCAGCGGCGGGAAGAAGGCTTCTTGCCCGCTTCTAGCAATCTTAGGGCTTCGTCCAGGTCGGCGAAATCATCCCAATCCTTCCCCGCATAATTGAGATGGCGCACGGTTGCGGTGGAAACCGGGGTACCACTGAGATCGCCGTTCGCAAAAGCTTCGAACTTCAGGCCGGGCTCGCCGTTTTGTGCGGCAGTGGAGAATTCAGTGGACTCGGCGAAGTCGATCATCTTGGGCAGGCCGCGCTCGTAGTAAACCTTCGCGGCTGTGCCAACGTATGTTCCGATGCCTTCAAGAATGCTGACCGCTGAGAACGGAACTGCCTTACCGCTTCCTCCCGCAACCGGTTGCGCCGGCCAGGCGTCCGGACCGACGACGAGAATGCTCCTGACCTTTTCCTTGTCGAGGGGCAGTAAAGAACCTTCGTTCTTAAGCAGAACAATGCCTTCTCTTGCTCCGTCGAGAGTGACGCGGTGATTCTCCTCGTTATATTTCGAGAGCGAGGGATCGGCCTGCTCGCGGTCGAGCCATCCGAACCGGGCTGCAGTAGTCAGGATGTGGCGGACTTTTTCATCAATGGTTGCTTCCTTGACGCGGCCATCCCGAATCGCCGGAAGCAGATTTTCCGTGTTCATGTGCTTGCCTTTTGGCATTTCAAGATCGAGGCCGCCGTTGGCCGCGCCCACCGCATCGTAGGTCGAAACCCAATCCGACATCATGATGCCCTGAAATCCCCACTGCTTTCTGGCCACGTCGATATTGAAGTAACCGTTCTGCGTGGAGTGCGTCCCATTCACGAAATTGTAGGAATCCATCATCGCGCCGACGTGCGCATTCTTCACCGCGAATTCAAAAGCCGGCAGATAAATTTCACGCGCCGTGCGTTCGTCGACGATGGAGTCGCTATCGTGCCGGAGGAACTCAGAATTGTTGCCGATAAAATGCTTCACCGTCGAACTGACGCCCTGCTTCTGCATTCCGGTGATATAGCCGGTATCGATACTGGCGGCAAGGAAGGGATCTTCGCCAAAATATTCGAAGTTTCGTCCATTCATGGGTGCGCGATAAATGTTGACGCCGGGTCCAAGCATGAAATGAATACCGCGCGCGCGTGCGTCTCTGCCGATGCCTGCGCCGACTCGCTCCGCCAGTTGCGGATCCCACGAGGCCGCCAGGCCGATGCCGGCCGCGTAAACGGTGGAGGGAAATTTCTGATTGCTGCGCACCCCGAGCGGTCCATCGGACATTTCCAGGGCGGGAAGTCCGAGGTCCGGCATAGCGCGAACCGCAAAACCGGTACCGCCGATGTAGTCAATCTTCTGCTCGAGTGTCATCTTCTTGAGCAAGGCGTCGACGCGGCGATCGATCTCAGAATTCGACGGAACTGGGGCTTGAGCGAAGCTGAGAAGACAGGAAAGAAATGCGATAGGAATGAAGAACGTACACAAAATAAATCGAGGAAGCTTCAACATGGAAGACCCCTGACCAGTGCGAATTGCATCCTCAAAACGAGGACGACGGCGTAGGAAAAGCTGGGCTCCGCTGCGCCGCCGCATCAGTGTACACGGTTTCAGGAACGAATCAGACCTAGATCTTCAACACAACTTTGCCGTAGTTCTTGCCCTCTTGCAGCAGCTTGTAAGCTTCTGTGGCGCGATCAAGTGGAAAGACATGGCCGATCACTGGACATAACTTATCCTCCTCGATCCATTGTGATAGCTGCGACCATGCGGGCTGCATAATTTCCGGCTTTTGCGAGAGATACGTCAACCACAACCCCTGAACACTTGCAGATTTCGCATAGAGAGCACGAACATCGAGTTGCGGTTGCTTGCCGGTCGCGGTGCCGTATTGGATTACGCGGCCAAAATCGCGCAGGCAGCGCAGGCTTTTGGCTGTGTGTTCTCCACCCAGCATTTCAAAGACTGCGTCGACCCCCTCACCGTGAGTAAGATCCTTCACGGTTTGTTCGTAATCCCGCTGCTTGTAATTGATCGCATGCTGCAGGCCTAACACCTTTACGCGCGCCAGTTTTTCGTCCGAGGAAGACGTCCCATACATTTCGACACCGAGAATTTTTCCAATCTGAACGGCCGCAGTGCCTACTCCTCCGGCGACTGCATGGATCAGCACTCGATGCGGAACTTTGCTCCGCTGGACAGCCAAGGCAGGCTGTCCCCACAAAGGCTGAGCGGTCATGCCGGCTTGCCAGTAAGCCAGATAAGCGGTGAAGTAATTGACCGGGAAGGCGGCGCCTTGTTCGTCGGTCCAACCATCTGGGATAGGCCACAACATGTTGGGATAGGCAGCTACCTTCTCGGCGAAGGCGGCCCACTGGGTATACCCCATTACGCGGCGCCCGGTGGTTTCTTCGGTGCCGGCAAATTCGCGTCCTGCGATAAGCGGCGGTGGTGGGGTTCCGGGGTAGCCGCCTTGTGCGGTCATGAAATCGGCGAAGTTCAAACCCCCAGCCGTGGCGCGGACCAACGTTTGCCCGGACTTCAAAACCGGTTCCGCGGCCTGCTGCACGGAAAGTGCGTCCGGGCCGGAGAGGCTCGTGATCACTAAGGCTTTCATGCACCGGAGTGTAGCAGGCTGGTTCCGAAAATTGCATGAGCCCTTGATCCGCCAAAAGACGCGACCTGCAGGCTCGCCACGCCGGGGAATCGCCCCGACTTTCTTAACCCTGCTATTCGCGATCAGGTATATACTTTTGGCGTTGGCTTACTTGACTCTTCCTGGCTACGCCTCCACGGGCTGGGAACGCGGCGTACATTCATTCCCCTAATTCTTGCGCGCCCCGCATACTGGAAATGCCGATTCACATCTGAGGCGGATGTGGAGCAGGCACCGCTGCATGGCTACCAGAGTACTGGAGTTGCATCGGGGGAGGATCATCCTGTGGAGTTGATACTGGTACGTCTTCTTTTTGTCATAGTTGTTTCTGTTGCCTGCTACTTTATTGAACCTTTCCGGCTGGCTCGGCCGCAGGATGCCTTAGTCGGGGCGGCGGTGGGCGCGGGAATTGTTTTGTTCGAGTGGAAGCTTCGCTCGGTGAGCCTGAAGCGGCTGATCGGTGCGGCCATTGGCAGCTTCCTCGGCATTTGTGGCGCCTACCTATTTGCCCTGGTGATTCGGAGCAGTGTACCGGCCGGAAATACTCAGAGCTTTCTCCAAATCCTGGTGATGTTGCTGATGGCCTACCTCGGTCTGATTGTGGGGGCGAGCAAAGGCGACTTGCTGAACTTAGCCGCATTGGGCGGCGTCTTTGGCGGCGAGAAGCAGGGTAAGAAGAGCTACAAGATTCTCGACACCAGCGTAATCATCGATGGCCGCATCGCCGATATTGCCGAGACCGGTTTTCTGGATGGCATCATTGTTACACCGCAATTCGTGTTGCGCGAGCTGCAACTGGTCGCCGATTCAGCCGATTCGCTCAAGCGCAATCGCGGACGCCGCGGCCTGGACGTTCTCCAGCGCCTGCAGAAGATGGCCACCCTGCAGATTCAAATCGTCGAGGATGATTTTCCCGCCGTCCGCGAAGTCGATCTCAAGCTGATCGAACTGGCCAAGGTCTATGAAGGAAAAATCATTACCAATGATTTCAACTTGAACAAGGTGGCGCAGCTGCAGGGTGTCGAGGTTCTGAACATTAACGAATTGGCGAACTCGCTCAAGCCCATCGTGTTGCCCGGCGAAATCATGAAGGTATTCATCCTCAAAGAAGGGAAAGAATACAACCAGGGCGTCGCTTATCTGGATGATGGCACAATGGTGGTTGTAGATAACGCCAGGAAGATGATCGGCAAAACCATCGATGTATCGGTCACTTCGGTTTTGCAGACTACAGCAGGAAAAATGATCTTCGGCAAGTGGGATGAGCGCAGCTTTGGCCGGTCGAGTTTGCCGATCCAACCTCCCGCCGCTGTGATTCCCGGTGCGGTGGGGCCGGTAACGCCGGTACCAGCCACGCTGGCCGAGAGCAAGCCCAGCCAGTCTTAGGACGCGGGCGCGACAACAGACGCCACCGAAATGGTGTTGCCATCCAGGGTTCCGAGTACTTTGACGCGCTCCCCGGCAGCGCGCTTCAAGGCGGCTTGATCGCCTTTGAGTCGATAGGCCGTCTCGCCATCCACGAGAGCGAAACTTTCTCCGCTGTGCACGCAAGCTCGCGTGCAGTCAGCTGCACTCATTCCCACGGCGGCAGAGTGTTTGGCGCCACAGCGCGTATCGGTGATGATGCCCTCGTAGGTCTGGACTGGAAGACCCGAAGATTGCACTCCGCTGGCGGGTTCCGCTGCCGCGACAGTGGTAACAGGTTCGGGTCTAGTCAAAGAGTAGGCCAGAACACAGACGATCCCAGTACACAGTGCTGCCACCAAAATCCAGGGACGGAGGTGTGCATTCTTCATCACAGTTTGGTACCTCCTTTGGGCTGCAGGTTGCTTCTCCAAGCCACCAATTGCGCCCTCGTTTGAAGTGCAAGTCGGCTGCCAGCTTGAATTTCCTCTGACCAACCGTTAACTGGCTGACCTGTAGGGACTTGTCTTAGAACGCGCAGGATAGAGATCGGAAACGGCCGAGTCCGCGGTGCAAGAAGTTCGCTACTTCTCCCCCGCCCATCGCTAGGGTGTTTCCTGTAGGCCTGGAATCACAGAAGGCTCGAAACCGCTCTATTTGAAGTCGCAGCCCTTGCGCTCGTATACTTACAGCCCCAATGAAGGTAATTGTCATAATTCCGGCTGCGGGTCTCGGAACCCGCATGGCGCCGGTGCCGACTGGCGATAAGCAAAGAAAGGCTCCGTCGAAGCAGTTCACCGAGCTGGGCGGAACTCCGATTCTGATCCACACGATTCGCAAATTTGCCGCCGTCGATGCCGTGAGCGAGATCTGGATCGCTTTGCGCGACAATGAGATTGCCGCGTTTCGCGGCCGCCTGGAAAAAGAAGTAAAGGACGTATTAAGAAAGAAGAAAGTTGAACTGGTAGCGGGAGGAGAGCACCGGCAACAGTCGGTGGAAAGCGCGCTCAACGCGGTTGCCGCCGAGGCAAGTGACATCGTTCTGGTGCACGATGCGGTGCGGCCGTTTGTGACCGGTGAAATTATTCAGGAAGTGATTGAAGCGGCGGAGAAATATGGAGCGGCGATTGCCGGGTTGCCTGCCGTCGATACCGTGAAGCAAGTCGAGCGTACAGCCGAGGGCGCGCTGATCAAGGGAACCATTCCGCGCGCCAGCATTGTAATGGCACAAACGCCGCAAGGTTTTCGTTACGAAGTGATCAAGAAGGCATTCGACGAGGCTTCGGCGGACGGATTCCTCGGCACGGATGAGGCATCGCTGGTGGAAAGATCCGGTCACGATGTGGCCGTGGTAATGGGATCACCGCGAAATATTAAAATCACAGCGCCAGCGGATATGGAACTTGCGGAGTTCTACCTAAAGGGTGCGCGGACCCAAAGCCATTGACCCGGATGCCAAAGACCGAGGCTCAGCGACAACCGAAAAGAAGTACGGTTAGAATCGGCTATGGTTTCGACTCGCATGAATTCCGTCCCGGCATCCCGCTCAAGATTGGCGGAGTTGCGCTGACTCACGAAAAAGGTCTAGGCGGCCATTCCGATGGCGATGTGCTGCTGCACGCCATCACCGATGCGCTGCTAGGGGCCGTGGCTGCGCCCGATATTGGGGTGCTTTTCCCGCCTTCCGATCCAAAGTGGAAGGGTGCGGATTCGGCTCTCTTCCTCCGCGAAGCCCTGAAACGAGTACACGATGCGGGATACGGCTTGGCGAACATGGACGCCAGCCTGGTTCTTGCCGCTCCAAAGATTGGGCCGCATGC
>JBAVUV010000257.1:0-16689 GCA_049696955.1 Candidatus Sulfotelmatobacter sp.
TCTTCGCCGTCCCAACTGCAGACGACAATCGTTCGTTGCGGACGGATGCCTTGCTTGGCTAGTTTTCCCAGGGATCGGGTGAGTTCCATCATGGACGCGGTGCCGCTGCTCGGATCGACGCCGCCGAAAACCCAGGCGTCGCGATGATTGCCGAGCACGACCCATTCGTCGGGTAACTCTGCACCGCGAATGCGGCCCTCGACTACGTAGTAAGGCTGCGTGGAATTGTCCATTACGATTTTTACGTGGACGCGGACGCGTTTGCCGCCGAGATGATATTTGAGAGGCAGCCCACCTTGCCAGCTATCCGGTGCGATGGGGCCGTCCATTTGTGCGAGGAGCGGTTTCGCATCGTGCCAGGAGAGCGGCAGCGCCATAATCTTCGGAATCGAAACTGCCTGCTCGACGGGAATGCGTTTTGCGCCGGGAATCGACGCCCATCCGGGAGTGAGTGGATCGCCGGGCACCATGAAGTCGTAAGTGATGGATCCGCGCTGAATGTGATACTCGGGACCCCACGGGCCGTTGGGAACAACCTTGCCTTTTTGGAAGCCATCTTCCGCCGGATCGCTGTAGATGAGAATGGCAGCCGCGCCTTCGCGTTCAGCCGTGAGGGCTTTGAATCCGCGATAGCTGTAGGGATTGGAGTAGCGGACGAGAACGACTTTGCCCTTAACGTCGATACCTTGCTTGCGCAGTAGATCGTAATCTTCGGGATTGCCGCTGTGGGCGTAGACGAGCGGTGCGGTGACTTCTCCGGAGGCCGACATGCCGCTCCACGCCGAACTGATGCTTTTGTTTTTCAGGTCCGGATCGCCGGGGACGGGCATCTCGCGCAGAACGGCGCGATAGTGAACGGGAGCGACCATTTCGAGCGAAGTGAATTTTGGATTGCTTCCGTAAACGTCGTAGCGGCGGATGACGACATCATCGAGTCCTTCCTGACGCCACTGATCGGCAATGTAGCGAGCCAGTTCGTTGTTGCGCGGAGAACCGGCGACGTGCGGTTCGGCGGTGAAGAGATGATGCTGACGGCGCTCCTCGTCCGGGGATGGAATTGCTTTGAATTTCGTCTCGATCTGATTCTCGCGAGTTGCCGAGGAAGCAGTGAAGCCGAG
The DNA here is from genome assembly GCA_049696955.1 of Candidatus Sulfotelmatobacter sp. Classification (GTDB taxonomy): domain Bacteria; phylum Acidobacteriota; class Terriglobia; order Terriglobales; family Acidobacteriaceae; genus Sulfotelmatobacter. The sequence goes on from JBAVUV010000257.1 coordinate 1,119, forward strand.
GATGCTGGTTTGAGAACGAACCGGGCGGCTGTTGAAAAGCAAGAGAACCAGCATCCCCAGCAGCGGGACTCCTAGTTTTCTGTGCCGGGGCGGACTAGAAAGAACTGGAAACGCAGAATGCGTTGAGAACTTCCGCGGAGAGCGCCGAGGCGCATCCCCGCAGGCGGAGTCCATAGTTGTTTCTCCCCTCTTACGAATCGCTATTTGGGTTTATAAATCTCCGTCAGCAAGTCGGGCTTCGAATCATCCCGCACCAGATGCGGATAGCGTTCGCCGCCGTGATAATCAAGCTCGTAAGTTTTGTAGTAGTCGGTGTTCTCCACCAAAAGTTCGAGGGGCGCGGTGCCGCTCTTGCCGGCTTTCAGTGCGTCTCGCAGGACTTCGGGCGTGTATTGGCGGCTATTCACGGCCACGAGTTTCATGCCGGGAGCGATTCCAGCGAGAGCAGCGGGCATGCCTTCAATGGTATCGACGATGACGCCATCTTCGCGAAGGTCGAGGCCGATCGAAAATGCACCGATTGCAATGTGGCCATCGCTTTCCGCGCCATGCAGCAACTCCGATTGCGTGTCATCGTAAACCACCTTCCACCCGCTGCCTTCGATTCCACCTAATGGCGCGCCGGGGCCGTGATTGGTGAGGCGCTCCATCCAGAAACCGCGCCAGTCGTAAGGCACAACCTGATTCAGAGCATTCACCACATCGTCGAAGGTATAAGTCTTCACCATGGGGCCCGTGCTCGGCGGGCCGTGGAAGAGATGACAGAAATCATCCAGGGATTTCGAGCCTTTACTCTGCTGGCGGATGATAACGTCGGCCCAGAGCCAGTCGAGGGTGCCTTCGTCGTAAAAATCAACGCCTCGCCGCCAGGAGTGCCAGGCTTCGGGAGAGAAGTAAAGTTGCGGAGCTGCATCGGCAGTATCTTGCAGATTGCGCCAGGCGCGGCCGGGTACGTGATCCATCCCGGCAGCGGTCAAAGACAGGTCGTCGCGCGCCTGTTCGGGCGTGAGCAAGCCGCTGCGCGCGGTCAGCACGGTGCCGAGATAATTCGTCAATCCCTCGTATACCCAGAGCAGATCGTCCTGCATAGGCTGTTCGTAATCCGGCGTAGTTAGGTCGGCGGGGCGACGGTATTTTCCATTCCACGAATGAACATATTCGTGAGGGAGCAGGCTGGCTTCCAGTTTGCGGGCGGTGTCGTCTACGAGTCCGCGCTCGCCCATCCGGCTGTCGTCGGACTCGTGGTGCTCCAGCCCGAAATGCGCGACGTGATCGCTGAGGCTGAAAAGAAAATGGTAGTCGCGATAGTGATGAGCGCCAAAAAGTTTGTTCGCCTGCTCGACGAGATTCTTGTAATGGTCCCAGACTTCCTGTGGAGGTTCGAGTGCGGCGGCGCTGTCGGCGGCGACGTCCATCTCGGTGAGAGGGTCATCGGCGAGTTTGACAATCTTGAGAAATTCGCCGGTGATTACGGGCGAGTCAACCAGAGTGTTCAGAGGCGCCGGCTTAAATGAGATTTGCGTTTCGCCGTTGTCAGCGCTGGTGGATGCGATGGGCAGGGCGGTTCCGTACTTCCAGTTGGCGGGAAGTTTGAGACTGGCAATGTAAGTGAGTTCATCGGACCTCCAGCCCTTAGGATAGAGGAGGACTTGATTCCAGCTGATAACCGCCATCTTGTCGGTGGCGGAAGAACCGGCCGAGAAGCCACTCTCGAAAGTTGCGGGAGAAAGGAAATCCAGTTCGGCGTTCACTTCGCTTTCTCCGGCGGGAACTTCGACGTGGAGGGTGAAGCCATCGAGCAGGTCACGGCGCCACTTAAGGGTTTTGCCACCGGCGAAGAATTTGAGGCCGGCGAGGTCGATGACCGGTCCATCGGGAGCGTGTTCGCCGGGAATCCATTTCGGATAGTAGAGAGTCAGGTCTCCCGCGCTGGCGGGAATCTTTAGTTTAGCGTGGAAGATTTTGCGCGGAGCCGATGTGGCGTCGACAAAGATGGTTACGGTTGGTAGCGTGGCGCAGAAACCGGAAATAGAGAAGAGAAGAAGACAGATTGCTCCCAGGAGTCTAGAAACTTTCATTATTAGGGGCCCCATTTTTAACGAACCGAATCTCACAGCATGCAGAATTTTGAATTTTAGCAGCCGGAGAGAGCAGTGGTACAGAGACGCACCAGCGCTGCTATCATTCGACGATGTCACGGCAGGGGAAATTTATTACCTTCGAAGGTCTCGACGGAACAGGGAAGAGCACGCAGATGCGCAAGCTGGCGGAGAAGCTGCGTGCTGCCGGACACAGGGTTATGGAAACGCGTGAGCCGGGAGGAACGGTGACGGGCGAGAAAATCCGGCGCGTGTTGCTGGACTCGAAGACCGAGGGATTGTCGCCGATGGCTGAAATGGCGTTAATGTTTGGCTCGCGTGCGCAGCATATTGCGGAAGTAATCCAACCCGCGCTCGATCGCGGACAGATCGTTTTGTGCGACCGCTTCACCGATTCCACCGAGGCCTACCAAGGCAGCGGGCGCAAGCTGGGAAGCGGCGCGGTGCTCGAGTTGCATCGCATACTCTGTGGAGATTTGCAGCCTGATCTCACGATCTTGCTCGACTCCGATCCGGCGAAGAGCATTGGGCGCGCCCGGAATCGCAACCGGATTGTTGTCGACCGCGCGAATAAGAACTCGATCAAACACGCTGACGAGAATCGCTTCGAACAGGAGAATCGTGCATTCTTCGCCCGAGTGCATGCGGGTTATATGGCGATTGCCGCGAGAGAGCCGGGGCGCGTGGTGGTGGTGGACGCGAGCGGTACTCCCACCGAGACGCATAGGAAAGTTTTGGCGATGATGGGGAGTAAGCTGGGGTTGGAAGTCGATCAATGACAAATCGTATGGATCTGAATGAATGGGTTGTTAGCTCGAATTGCGACGGGGACGACACGCGCCGTGGAAGATCCTCTCGCTCGCGGAGCTCAGCGCAACAATTTGTGCGCGAGCAGATCGCTTCGAACCGCTCTCTGGTTGATGAGCTGATCGCCGAGCGTCGTGATGAGGCGAGACGGGAAAACTAGTCGAACGTCATGAGCTTCTCTGATTTTCACGGCAACGCCGAAACCGTACAACGCCTGCGCGATATGCTGGCGCGAAATCGCTTTCCGCATGCGGTTGTCCTTTCGGGCCCGCGAGGATCGGGCAAATATACCTTGGCGCTGATGTTGGCGCAGGCGCTCAATTGCCTGACGCCAACTCAGACTGACAGCCTGCCTGACTTCTGCGGGCAATGCGCGAATTGCCTGCGCATCGCGCAGGCTGCCGACCTCGATGCGCGTTTTGCCGAAGCGGTGGAGACGCGCGAAGGCCTGCGCGAGGGCGATAAGAAAGACACGCGGCTCTTCGTCCAGACTCACCCTGACGTACTCATCATTCCTCCCGACCCGCCACAGATGATGATCAAGGTGGACCAGGTGCGGCGGGTGATCGAGACCATTTATTACCGTCCGTCGGAAGCGCGGGAGCGAGTTTATATTTTTACCGATTCGGCGTTCATGAAAGAGGCGGCCAATTCGCTGCTGAAGGTTCTGGAAGAGCCGCCCGAGTTCGCGACGATTTTCCTGCTCTCGGAAAATCCGGGAGAACTGCTGCCGACGATCCGGTCACGCTCGATGGTCTTTCCGCTTACAGCTTTGCCGGTCGAAGAAGTGGAGCGCTATTTAGAAAAACATCGTCCGGAGTGGAAGCCGCAGCAGCGGGCTCTAGTGGCGAGGCTGTCCGAGGGCGCGATAGGGAGGGCTCGCAGTTTCGATCTTGAGAGCTATGTGCTTGCGCGAACCGACGCGCTGACGATTCTCAACTCGGCTTTGTTGGGCGGCGAACACAGCGCGCTGTTTAAGGTCACGGAAACTTATCGTGCTGGCGCGGAAGGGCGAGAGAAGACGGAAAATCTTCTGCGCACGCTGTATTCACTCCTGCGCGATTTGATGTTTTTGAGTTCCGGAACGCCCGAACTGGTTCACAACACGGATATTCAGAACCAGCTCATGAAGCTCTCAGAGGCGGCTGATTTTGAATGGATCACGGCGGCCGCTGACCGGCTGGCCGAAGTGGAACGCGGCATGCGGCGCAATCTGCTGCGATCGTTGTCGCTCGATGCCCTGGAGCTGGCCTTGGAGAAGACTGCCTGAGCTATTTCTAATTACTAGTTCTTGAACTTCCCCCTTTTCAATCGCTTACCGAGATTACTTCAGTGGTTCTACTCCCTTCGGAGTGATTGCCCGGCCTTTCCTGCGCGCCTATAATTGACTCACTCTGGTTTAAGAATTCTCCGTCAGGTTCCGGGTAGCAACATGCGAGGCAGAAGTCTGTCTTCGCCGGATTGAGGAGCATAGAAGCCCGGTAATGCGAAAGCGCCTCCAAATCGCACTGATGGCTAGCACTGTAGCCGCGACCTCTTTTCTTCTTGCGCCACAACTCCGTGCCGAGGACGGCGACGGAGCTCCGCAAAAGATCACAGCAACCGACGATCATGGCCGCACGATTTACGTCAACGATTCTGCCCCGACGAGCCGCGCTCGGCGCGCGGCGGAGCCGGAAGCGCCGCGGCGGTCGCTGATGTATTGGAGTTCCAAGGAAAATCGCTGGAAGCCGGTGCCTCCGCCGAATGCGGCGGCGATGCGGGCGGCGCGATCGGCGGCGGCGGAAGTCAGCCAATATGTGGGCCGGGAATCGAGTCAATCGGCTAATGCAAAAATTGTCGCTGCCAATTTCCGCGGTACGCTTACCACTGCGGCTGACATTGATAGCGCCATTGAGCAGGCTGCTGCCCGCCATAACGTAGACCCCAACCTGGTGCGGGCGGTGGTCAAGGTGGAATCGAATTTTAATCCCAATGCGGTGTCGCGCAAAGGCGCGATGGGACTGATGCAGTTAATGCCTTCTACGGCGAGGCAATTGAAGGTAAATAATCCTTTTGATCCGGAACAAAATGTGGACGCCGGGGTTCGTCATTTAAAGCAACTGCTGGAAAGTTATGGCGGCGACATCAAGCTGACCCTGGCCGCCTACAACGCGGGTGCGGGAGCGGTGGCGCGCAGTTCGGGCGTGCCGCGCTACGCGGAAACCCAGAACTATGTCCGGCGGATCACCAACTTGTATTATGGCAATTCCGCCTCTAGCCCGAGTGAAGTTTCGCACGAACCCGTTCGCGTTCAACGAGATGCGCGGGGCGTGCTTTACATCAGCAACACTGAATAGTTTGGCGGCATCTTTTAGCTGTCTTTTTTCTCGCATTATCTCTCAGGCACCCAGGAAATTAGTTCAACGAACCGGTTCATCGAGCGGAAAGCGCGGGCTGGCGATTTTGAAAAGCTCATCGCGGGAGCGTGGTCTGTGGGGAGCATTGCTGGTGCTGGCCTTATTGGCCACGCAGCCGGCACACGCTCGTGCACACCATTCCGATGCCTGGGCACGCGAACACTTCGCCGCCGCCGAGCGCATGCGCGAGGCGCTAAACGGGCGGCCTCCACTCGAGAGGACTCACCGGGACTATCAACGGGTGGTGAATGCTTACCGCCTGGTTTATCTGGGTGCGCCTGCTTCCTCGAAAGCCGATCCCAGCGTAGTTGCCGTGGCCGAGACACTGGTGGAAATGGGACGGCGCTTCGAAGATGACAGCATCCTGAATAGAGCCATCGTGGAGTACAAGTTCTTGCGCCGCGAGTATCCCGGGAGCAAGTATCGCGCCGACGGATTGTTCACGGTTGCAGAAATCTATAAAGACGATCTGAACGATTCCCAGGCAGCGCGCGCTTCCTTCCAGGAGTTTCTGCACCATTATCCTCACAACCGGCTGGCAGACGATGCCCGTCAAGCCATTTTGGAGATCGATCAGCAAGCGCTGGCCGAGAAGAACGGGCAGCCGCAATCAGCCGAACAGACGGTGCGGCCGCCAGCCGACGCGAAGGCTCACGATAAAGAAGGCGTATCCGCCGATACAGATCCGGTTTCACGCGTTGCGTCGACGAGAGACGAGCCAATGCAACCGCGTTCCAGCCGTCTACCTAGAGTCACCGGCATCCGGCATTGGTCCACGCCCGACTACACTCGCATCGCCATCGACGTCGAAGGAGACGTGAAGTTCTCCTCGCAAAGAATCGCGACTCCGGCGCGCATTTTTTTCGATCTGAACGGGACAAAGCTGGCCTCTACGCTGGTGGGCAAAAGCTTCGATGTGGACGACGGGTTTTTGAAGAAGGTTCGCGTAGCCCAGTTCGCTCCGGGGCGCACACGAGTCGTGCTCGAGGTCGACAATCTTTCCGATTACGACGCCTTCCTGCTGCCGAATCCTTATCGCCTGATTATCGATATTCATGGCAAGAATTGGCATGGCAGACAGCATAGAGAGGCTGGCGAGGCTTTGATGGCGTAGAATCCGCGAGGCTTAGCAGCCGGCCAACTCGATTTGAGTTCCCCGGAAGCGAAAACGGATGCCTTGACAACCGATACCTTGTCGCGCGCGGCGCCGAAGCCGGCTGCAGAGGCTGGAGCCAAGAACTCGCAGATCGCCAGCCGCGATATGAACCAGCCCGGCTTGGTGAAAAGAGTAGTCGATGCCGACGAGGACGACGCGAATCCAGAAGAGTCACAAGCGGAACCGGCAAAGCGAAGTGTTCTCGCCGGCAAGAAAGACTTGCTGGTTGCGCGTGATGCGGGCGTCACGAAGAAGATTGTGGACAACGATCTCTCCGACGAAAGGGCAGCTCTGAATTCCGGGCTTTCCCAGACTGAGGTTAACGATCCAATTGAGCCGCGACATAAAGGCTCTGCACGTACGCTCGCGTCGGCTCGATCGCGACGCACATCCCACCCGGATATTCGCGAAGCGCAGCCCACTTCCAGCGGCGACCGTTCTTTGATTCGTGCTCTCGGGCTGAAAATCGGCAAGATCGTGATCGATCCGGGCCATGGAGGACACGATACCGGCACGATTGGTCCGAATGGCCTGGAAGAGAAAGATCTCGTGCTCGAAGTGAGCCGGCGTCTGGGAAAACTGCTAGAGACGCGGCTGGGCGCGGAGGTCGTTTACACGCGCAAGGACGATACCTTCATTCCGCTGGAGACCCGCACAGCAATTGCGAATCAGGCGCGGGCCGATTTGTTCGTTTCCATCCATGCCAACTCGAGTCACGATGCTGCTGCCCGCGGAGTGGAAACCTATTATCTGAATTTCACCTCTTCACCGGAGGCCCTGGAAGTAGCGGCGCGCGAGAACGCGGTCTCGGAGAAATCTATTTACGAACTGCAGGACCTGGTGAAGAAGATCGCGCTCAAGGAAAAGATCGAAGAGTCGAGGGAATTTGCCGGAGACGTGCAGTCGTCATTGCACAGCGGCCTGGCGATGAAAAGTCCGGCGATCCGCGACCGCGGAGTGAAGAAGGCTCCATTTATTGTGTTGATCGGCGCGAACATGCCATCAATTTTGGCCGAGATCTCTTTTGTCAGCAATCCTACCGACGAGCATCGTCTCGCCACCAGCGAATACCGGGAGCGCATCGCCGAATCGCTCTACCGTGGCATTGCGAAATATGTGAACGGGCTGAGCGGAGTTAAAGTCGCGAGTAAGATGGATAAGGCTGGCGGCCAATAAATTCGTTCGCCGTTTCCGCCATTCATCGATCACGCATTTCACCCACCCGCCGATATTTGTCCCGTGGAATCAGCATCCGGAAACTTTTTGCCGTCCTGTGTGGTCTAATCACTGGAGGGATTCTGTGCCTCGCGGTGTCTTCATGCGTCTTTTCAAGTCCGTAGCAATACTGTCCGCGGTCGTTCTTTTCAGCAGCATGGTCTTCGCCGCGGCGCGCGATTCGACTGCGCCGATTCTTCCCAAGCAGTTTGCCGGGTGGCAAATGCAAGGCGCCCCTCAATCCAGCAAAGATGCTTCGGTTGCGGATCCGTCGAATGCGGCGCTGCTCAAGGAATATGGGTTCAATGACTTTGAATCGGCCACTTATAAGAGTGACGATGGCCGCACGCTGAAGGTTCGGGCGGCGCGCTTTGCCGACGCCAGCGGCGCCTTTGGCGCATACACATTCTACTTGCAGTCGGGCATGGCGCGGGAGGAGATCGGCGACCAAGGAGCGTCTGCTGATCGCCGCGTGCTCTTTTATCGCGGCCACATCGTGGTGGATGCGGTGTTCAACGAACTATCTGTAATGTCCGCGGCAAGCCTGCGTGAATTAGCCGGCGCACTGCCGCGCGCTACCGGCAACGCAGCCAACCTGCCGCCGATTCTCGCTTTCATGCCACATCACGGGTACGAAACGAACACGGAGAAATACGCCGAGGGACCTCTGGGCTTGAGTGCGATTACGTCTCCAATTCCCCCCAATCTCATCGATTTCGGCACGAACCCCGAAGTGGTGCTGGGACAATACTCGGTTGGAAGCGGAGAAGCTACGCTGATGCTCATCGAGTACCCGACGCCGGCATTGGCCGCTGAACATTTACGCCGCATCGACGCTGCCAATCACGCCGCACAGCCACAGGCGGGAGTGGAATCCGTGGAAAACATCGGCCCATTCTTTGATAAGCGGACCGGACCAATCGTGGCGATTGCTGCTGGACCGCTTTCGCAGAGCGAAGCCCAGACACTTTTGGGCGCCGTGAATTACGACGCCAGCGTCACCTGGAATGAGAACACTTACTTCGACAAGAAAAATAACATTGCCAACTTGCTGGTCAATATCATTCTTCTGTGCATCCTCGTGGGTGCGATCTCTTTAGCCGCCGGAGTTGCGTTCGGCGGCGCTCGGGTATTGCTGCGGCGTTATTTTCCGGGTCGAGTTTTTGGTCGCGCCGATCAAACCGAGTTCATCTCGTTAGACCTGAGTGACCCGGCGGCGCAGACCTCTTCCCCTCGCCCGAGGAACCCGTCGGACGCGCTCAATGGTTCTTAAGTCTCGCAGGATTATCGGTTTACAGGCGTTCGGACGGTTTGGAGTCTCAAATTGAAACATTTGACTCTTGTATTGATCGATTGTGTAAGTTATTGAAAGTAAAGACATTTATTTGCTAAAAATTGCTTGACACCCTGCTTTTTCGGCCCATAAGATTTTGGCAGAAAGTTTCGACGGAATTTTCAAGCCTCTGTTGGAACTATTCTCCCTTGAAAAAGAAGAGGTCGCCCTGTTGCCGGGCGGCCTTTTCGTTTTTGCCCTGATCCCTTTCGCGAAATCTTCATCCTCAATGCAACTCAAATCGTTTAAAGAAGCGAGCCAAGGGAACTCTTTCTTCAACTTTGCGTATCTTCTGTTGAACGTTTGTTAGTGCGAAACAGGAGGCAATCATGTTTTGCGACGGATGCGGCACCGCGGTGCAACCTGGCCAGGCATTCTGCAGCCGGTGCGGCAAGCAGGTTGTCGGACCAGTAACGGCATTTCAACCTCGGCGTAGTCGTGTGCAGGAGCACGTTCATCTGCTCGGCATCCTCTGGCTGGCGGTTTCCGCTTTGACTACGATCGGCGCCGTGGTTCTTTTTATCGTCGCGAATACATTGTTTCCCCACTTACGGGAAATGGGAGCTCCTCCGGAAACGCCGACCAGGTTCCTGCATGTGTTCTTGAGCGCCATTGCTTTGTTTGTCTTGGTCAAAGCAGCCGCGGGATTCATTACCGGCTGGGGTTTGTTGCATCGTGAACCCTGGGGGCGGGTTCTCGCGCTGGTTTTGGGATTTGTCTCGCTGTTCAATATTCCGTTCGGCACGGCGGTGGGCGTATATACCATGTGGGTCCTGTTGCCCGGCGCGGCGGAGCGTGACTATGACGCTCTGGTTGCATCCCGCGCCGCATAATGGCGGCCGCAATCGGCGTCATTTTCTACTTTTTCTCTTCTTTATTCTCTTTAAGAAATTAGAGATTGGACACCTCTGCCTTCGCCTCGCCGGTGATTTGATAAACTGTGAGCGTCCACCAGAAGCCGACGTAGCTCAGTTGGTAGAGCAGCCGATTCGTAATCGGCAGGTCAGCGGTTCAAGTCCGCTCGTCGGCTCCATCTCCTTCCCGCCGCGGCCTCAACTCAGTTGGATCCTTGAATGTTAGCGACTGTCCGTTCCGTTTGCTTCGCAGCCAGTTGGCCGATACCCTTCACTCTTAGTATCCTTGCTAAGTGTCCTACCTGGATGGATCTTATTTGGATGAACAGCGCGAGCGCCGGCGCCTGGAGGAGACCTATGCCGCTATGACCGATGGTGAGCTACGGAGGCTGGCGCGTAGCGCGGAGTCGCTGACTGAGTTGGCCTGGGACGCGCTGGAAGATGAGATGGACCGCCGGCATCTGGAGTGTTCCGACGAGCCGGTGCCGGAGCAGCGGCAGGAAATGGAAGTGCGCGAGCTCGTGACCATCCGGCAGTTTCGCGATCTGCCGGAAGCGCTGTTGGCGAAGGGCAGTCTTGAGTCGATGGGCATCGAATGTTTTCTGGCCGACGAGAATCTGGTGCGGCTGGACTGGTTCATTTCAAACTTTATTGGCGGAATCAAACTTAAGGTGCGCGCACTGGATGCGGCCAACGCGCAGAAACTTCTGGACGAGCCGATTCTCGAAGGCCTGTACGTGCAGGGTATCGGTCTATATGAGCAGCCGCGCTGTCCGCAGTGCCAGTCGCTCGATGTGAACTTCCAGGAGTTGGATCGTCCCATTTCCTTCATGAGTGCGTTCCTCCACATGCCCATTCCAGTGCAGCGGCCGGGGTGGAGGTGTCATTCGTGTGATGCGGAATGGGAGGATGATGGGGCCGATGCCCACGCGGAGTAAGGACCCAAGCCGGAGTCTTACGAGTCGATTACCTTGGCGAAGCCTTTTTGAATCACGTCCATCGTATCTTCCGCCAGATTCAGTCCCGGCAATTCTTCTCGCGTAAACCACCTGACTTCGGCGGCATCGCTGGCGGCGGCGAGATCGCCCGCAACCCGTCGGCAGAGAAAATCTATCAAAACGTAGTGATATTGCACGCGCTGCTCGGGATTGAGCAAGATACGGTCGTAGACGCCGAGAAGTTCGCCGGGTTCAACGGTGAGCCCGGTTTCCTCTTGGGCCTCGCGGATGGCTGCGTCGCGGACCATTTCGCCAACTTCGAGCACGCCGCCGGGGATCGACCACTCGGCTTGCAACGGAGGGTGAAGGCGCTTAACCAGCACGACGCGCGAATCTTCGATGATGATGGCGCCGACGCCGACCAGCGGGACTTCGGGAAATTCGCGTTGCATGGTGCAAGGATTCTATCTGGGGAAGTTAAAATCATGAACCACAAAGGACACAAAGTTGCACGAAGAAGGACTTGCCGATTTCCTTCGTGTAACTTCGTGTCCTTGGTGGTTAAATAAACTCCCTATGGCACTGGAAGAATACAAACGGAAGAGGAAATTTGAACAGACGCCGGAGCCCCCACCGAAAGTTGAGAGCAAAGTGGGTCATCGGTTCGTGGTGCAAAAGCACGATGCCACGCGACTGCACTACGATTTTCGGCTGGAGATGGAGGGCGTGCTTAAGTCGTGGGCGGTGCCCAAGGGACCGTCACTCGATCCGGCGGATAAGCGGCTGGCGATGCAGGTGGAAGATCATCCGGTTTCGTATTTCGATTTTGAGGGCATCATCCCGGAAAATAATTACGGAGCAGGCACGGTGATGGTTTGGGACGTGGGCACGTGGCAGCCTCTGTCTCCGGTTCCCGTGGAGGGAAGATATGTTCCCGGAACTGAAGCCGAAGCCGCTGCCATGCTCGCCAAAGGCGATTTAAAATTTCGACTGGATGGCAAAAAGTTGAAGGGCGACTTCGCGCTAGTAAAGATGAAGGGCCGGCGTCCTGGAAGCAAGGGCAACGAATGGTTACTGATCAAGAAGCACGACCAATACGCCGTCGACGGGTACGACATCGATGAGTATGACGAGTCGGTGCTCAGCAAGCGCAGCCTGGCGGAGATTGCCGGCGATTCGGGATCGAAGGAGTGGAAGAGCCGTCCTGCTTCTGGGCGCGGCAAGTTGAAAGCGGCTTGGCTGGCTGACGCGGTGGCCAAGCTGGATAAGAAGACTTCTGCGAAGAAGACGACGGCTAAAAAAAAACAAAAGAATTAAACACAGGGGACACGGGGGAACACAGGGTAAAGAAAGATGATTTGACTCCGAAGAATTACCCTGTGTCCTCTGCGCCCCCTGTGGTAAAAGCTTCTTCTTCTGCCCCGATCAAGCGACCCATGCCGTCAGAAATTTATCCCATGCTCGCGACTTCCATCGCTGAGCCGTTCGATGGAGCGGATTGGTTGTTTGAAATCAAATGGGACGGCTACCGGGCGGTCGCTTTCATCGAAAATGGCAAGGTGCGTCTGGTCTCGCGAAATCAGAACGAACTTACGCAGCGTTATCCGGAGCTGAAAGACTTGCCGAAATTCGTTAAGGCGAAAAGCGCAATTCTCGATGGAGAAGTTGTCGCTCTGGACGAGCAAGGACGACCTTCGTTCAGCTTGATGCAGCAGCGGACTGGATTTCGTCCCGGAGGCCGGCGTGGGGTGAGCAATGCTGACGTGCCCGTGCTCTATTACGCATTCGATCTGCTGTATCTCGACGGCTACGATTGGCGCAAGGTTCCGCTCGAAGAACGGAAGGAGAAATTGGCTTCTATCCTCGTCACTGGCGATTCGCTGCGTTATTCCGATCACTACGAAAGAGAGGGAAAGGCGTTGTTCGAGGTTGCGCGGCAGAAAGGCCTGGAAGGCATTCTGGCCAAGAAGCGTGACAGCATTTACCAGGAGCGACGCAGCAGCGAATGGCTCAAGATAAAAATCCGGCACCGCATCGAGTGCGTGATCGGCGGATATACAGAGCCCGAAGGCAGCCGTGCACATTTCGGATCGATCGTGCTCGGGCTCTACGATAAACAAGGCAGGCTGATTCACGTGGGACAGGCGGGCAGCGGGTTCAATCAGAAATCTCTAGACGAAATCTGGAAAATGCTGCAGAAACGCGAGGCCAAGCAGAAGCCGTTTTACGGCGAGGTGGAAGCTCTACGAAAAGTCTTCTGGATAAAACCCGAGCTTGTGGCCGAAATTGAATACGCGGAATGGACGGAAGGCGCAAGTGGTGGAAGCGGTCCCAAACTGCGCGCTCCAGTTTTCCTGGGCCTCCGCGACGATAAAGATCCAAAAGAATGCTTGCTGGAAGAAGCTATGAAAATCAGCACAGGGAGTTGACTTTTCCTATTTGATGTCCTTCATCGGCAGCATTGTGCCGTAATCGCGACCGCTGGGGTCGACCGCGCGCGCCACGACCGAGGTAAAGGCGTCGCGCAACTCCGGATACTTTGTTAACAGTCCCTTCATCACCGCCATATTGCTTTGGTAAGCCTGATTCGTGTTCGAAACATCAGGCACCTCGTAGCGGACGATCAGATCCAACTCATTGTTCACAACTTGAGGAAAGAGATCGACCAGTTTATAAGTCGTGGTTCCGGAGGCGAGATCTACAGTCTTGCCATCTCCAGGTTGATCGGGGGGTTGTGCTTTCTGCGATTCGTCGTAAAGCTTGTCAGTGACAAGCGTACTCATGAACGGCAGCGGCGAGATCAACGAACGCGCTTCCACGTAGTAAAGCCAGGCATTGTGCGTTTGCCCTTTTGCCTTGAACTCACGGGCTCGAGCGGTGAACCAATCGCTATCATGTCCGCCGATTTGCGAAGGTTTTACGTAGAGGCCGCCTAACTTCCAGTCGGTACCCATCTGTTGCAGAATGAAAGAGACGTAATACGGCCCCTTCGATGAAGCTGCGTCAAGAATAACGACGGCATATTTTCCTGGAGGTAAATTATTGAGATAGAAGGCAGCACTGTTGGCGGTCTGGCCATTCCGGCCAAAAACACCGCAGTAAAATTCCGCTCGGGCAATAGGCGCAACGCCCTCGGCTTCCAGCAGGGAAGGTGGGCGAACGGTGGCTTTCGAACCCGCCAAGGCGGTTTGATTGTCCTTCACCGTTGCCTCAATCGAGGAAAAATCTGAAGCAAGGCTGGGAATTGCCGCCAGGCGGAGCGAAGCTGCATCCCCCTTCGCTAGCAGATCGAAATAGCGCTGACCGAAGGAAACCAGAGCGGTGCGCGTGGCCGGATCCATATCGCTGGCTGTGGTACAGGTTTCAGCGAGTGCAGCGCTGGCGCAGAACACCAGCGCGGCCAGAACACAGGCAAAAAACAAAGTGCTCTGCCGAATCATGGAAACCATCTTTCCTGTTAAGTAACGTTTCCTGGAATATTCTGCATCAGCCACGCTTTTTCTCCCCAGAAAATTGTACGCTCGTGCATATCCAGCGAACGCAAGACTTACACGTCCATCCATTCCAAATATTTAAGGTCGCCCTGCAAGAGGATAAAGTCAATACGTTCTGATGGGTAGGGGAATCGTTGGATACCGAGGAAGACGGAATTACGAAGCTCAAAGCGGTGTTAGAATCGTATAAGAGTCTTGCGGTTCCCCCACACAAAAGCGATCTGAATCAGGAGTTGTCATGGGTGTTCAACTAAAGATCACTGGATTTATGCTGGCCGTGGTGGTATGCCTACCGATTGCGGGACGCGCGGACACGCAAGCCACACCGACTCCACATCGCGCCCATAGCAAGACCAAGAAGAAGACTGCTCCGCCTCCTTTGCCCTCGGGAACGCAAGGTCCCGTACCCCAGGTTCCGCTGGATGCAATCCCCGCGGTTGCACCAGAGGTCCGGTATGAGAATGGTCTTCTGACGATCAACGCGCCAAATTCAACCCTTGGCGATATCCTGCGCAGCGTGCGCAAGCATACCTCAGCCGACATCGAAATTCCGGCGACGGCCAACGAGCGAGTGGTAATGCGTCTGGGGCCTGCGCCCGCCCGGGAAGTGATGGCCGAACTGCTGAATGGGTCGCGCTTCAATTACATTTTGCTGGGATCGTCGGAAGATGCCAATGCGTTGGTGCGTGTGGTTTTGGTAGCCAAAACACCGGACACGCCAACCGGCCAACCTGGGCAGGCTGCTAATGGGGTTCCGCCACCTGCTGCGACTAACCCCACAGCAGATGCAGAGGCGGAAGCGGCGGAAGAAAACATCGATGAGACCGCAGACCAGAATGCCGCGGAAGCAGAACAACCCGCGAACCCCGACCAGCCGGGGGTGAAGACTCCGCAGCAGTTGTTGCAGGAGATGCAGCAGCGTCAAATGCTGATGCAACAGCAACAACAAGCCAACCAACCAGGAGCAACGCCTCCACCGGTGATGCCAGCTCCGCACCAACCGCAGCCTCAACAGGAGTAATAGGACTGCTTCGAGAAGCCGCGAATCCTCTGATTGAGGCTGGATCGACTACGGGCGGTTGCCGGCGCGGCTCCAGCGCGGCATGGCGGTTGGCGATTGCCGGTCAGATCTTAAGGCGACTTCATTGTCGGGAACACTCCGAGCCTTTTCCAGCAGCGACCAGTCATGCTCCACGTCACTTTCTGAAACTTTAGGCGGGTTTCCGCGACGCAGTTCTTCCCGCAGCCTGGCCTCGAGCATCTGCTGGGCCAATCG
>JBAVUV010000258.1:0-1714 GCA_049696955.1 Candidatus Sulfotelmatobacter sp.
TCCGCCGAATGCACGCACCGCCGGCTCCCGCGCAACCGCACCGGATGCTTCAAGTGCAGCATCTCGTGGTACACAATGTATTCCAACGCATACCGCGGTACGGCAGGATGATCAAAAATCCGGCTGATCACAATCGCATTGTGCGCCGGATCGTAGTGCCCCAGAATGCGCCGCGTCTTCGTCGGACTCCAGCTCATGCGCGGCCTCCCCATCAGCCCATGAAAAAATCGCGCATTCAAATCCTCAAAAATAGCGTCCAGATCGTAAACGTGCCCCTGCGGAGAATGCAGCCGCTTTCGCCCCCGCATCTGCCGCACCAGATGCGCCTTCCGCACCACATCATGGCTGCCCACATATTTCCGGTACCGCGCCGCCTGTCCCCGATCAATCGGCTTGCGATACATCTTCGCCAGCAGGATATGAGCAATCGCCCGCACCACCGCCTCCGGCGCGCCCTCCAGCAGATCGGAAAGCCTTACCAGCAGCCTGCCCTCGCGCAATCGAATAGTATTGTTCACATTCGCGAAGGCAAAAAATTCAATTTTTAGTTCAGGCGTCGCCGTCCCCGGACGCAATTGCTGGTGTTCTTCATGGAAGATTTCGAGCAGTCCCTCACGCACAATGAGCCCAGATTAGCACGGAACAATTACGAACTCACTCCGACCGGCTCCCCACCTTCGCCGAATCCGATCTCTTCCTATGCTTGGCCGCCTCTTCCTGATCGGTAAGAGTCTGTTTATGATCTTCCGCAGTGCTATCCACCGTATCCAGCGCGTTGCTCAAAACAAATTCGTATTGCTTGAATTCCTCCGGAGAAACACCCGCAGCATCCCTTAGCGCGAGCAGCTTTGCCTGGAACTCCGTATCCGCATCAATCACCAATTTCAGCGGCTTGCGAATATCATTCTTCCGATCAACATACGTATCGATGTTGTCGTTCAACTCGTCATAGATCAGCAGGAAGTCATCCAGCTTGTCGTGCGTCTGTTGCGCGCGGTTCTTGGTCTTCGGGTCGGCGCGCATTTCCTCCATCCCCACCAGGCGCGCCCGCGCAAATTTCACGTAAAGCCCTAGCCGCAACTGCGGCTCCCAGCTGGTTTCGCGAATCTGATCGATCTCCGCCTGGGTAAACGGATCGCGATGCCGCTGGCCCATTCCCGGCGCGGCGGCCAGCAACGTCAGGCTTACGGCAGCAATCGTTCGAAACCAAACAGCCTTCATTTCTTAACTCCATCGGGAAACATCGCCGCTAACAAATCGTCTCGTATCCGCTGCAGCTGGTCGATTGTATTTTGAACTTGCCCTTGATCCTCCAGTGAGACCGTATGCTTTAGGTTGCCCAGTTTGCGAGCCATCTTGCGGATCGCGATTTCACTCTGCTTCTCCCGCTTGTGCGCTCGAATCGCATAGTCTCGAGCCAGTTCGGCAAAGGCCGTAACATCCAACAGTGCAGCTTTGCCCTGGTCGCTGTCGCCCGCCACGTAGAAATGGTCCGCCGCATCCAGTTGCCGCTCGCAGATCTCAACGCACAGCGCGGGACGCTCGGCGATGTTGGCATTGGCAACCTGCTGCTTCAATTCCGCAACCGTCACTTCACGGCGCGCCGTTAACGCCAGCGGTCCGGAGAGTACAACCGCAACCCGCGCCGCCGCGACACAGCAACATCGTGAAGGTCTCATCCCGAACACCATTTCACTTCCGCCAATCACTTCTT
>JBAVUV010000259.1:0-1597 GCA_049696955.1 Candidatus Sulfotelmatobacter sp.
TATCGGGGCTGGCCCATACGGCCTTTCGGCGGCCGCATACCTGCGAGCGGCGGGGATAGAAACACGCGTTTTCGGCGAGCCGATGGCCTTTTGGGAAAACCAAATGCCCACTGGCATGTGTCTGCGATCGAATTGGGCTGCTTCGCACATTGCTGACCCCGGGCACGAGTTAAGCCTCGACGCCTACTGTCGTCAAAACGGCAACCACGTACCGAAGCCAATTCCACTCAGCCGCTTTCTTGCCTACGGTCAGTGGTTCCAGCGGCAGGTGGTTCCAGACTTGGAGACTCGCAGTGTGCGAAGTGTCAAAACAACTGATGCAGGCCTGCGTTTAGCTCTGAACGATGGCACGTCGCTCACATCAAAGCGAGTCGTGGTAGCTGCTGGAATTGGCGGCTTCGCCACTCGTCCTTCCGAATTCAAGAGCATTCCTTCCGCATTGGCATCGCATTCCACCGAGCATAAAAAGCTTGCAATGTTCAATGGGAAGACGGTCGTTGTCATCGGCGCGGGACAGAGCGCACTTGAGTCGGCCGCTCTTTGCAAAGAGGGAGGTGCCGAAGTCGAGGTGATCGCGCGGTGCACCTCTCTTAATTGGGTCGGGGTGCACCCTCGCCTGCATCATTTGGGCGTATTTTCCAAAATGCTGTATTCGGACCGGGATGTCGGTCCTGCAGGCCTCAGTCGTCTGGTTGCAATGCCCTATCTCTTTCGACAGCTACCTAGGCCATTACAGGACCGGATTGCGCATCGGTCGATTCGACCAGCGGGTTCGGGCTGGCTGCGACCTCGCCTCACTGAGGTGCCCATCACAGTGGGACGCAAGGTCATACATGCTGAGCCTACGACCAGCCAGCTTCGACTGAAGCTGGACGACGGTACAGAAAGACTCGTCGATCACGCGCTTCTCGCAACCGGATTTCGAGTTGATATCTCGCGTTACGAATTTCTTTCGCCGGCGATCTTGAAGCAACTGGAAACCAGAGATGGTTTTCCTGTACTCAAGCCCGGATTAGAAAGTTCGATTCCTGGATTGCATTTTGTTGGCAAGCCCGCGGCGTGGAGCTTCGGGCCGCTGCTTGGTTTTGTATCGGGAACGGAGTTTGCTTCAAACGAACTCATCCGATCAATCGCTCCTCTCAGACATAGCGCATTCCAATGAGCGCCGCATTAACCAATCCATCACTCAATGTCCCCGCTGATTTCCCAGCCGGTTCCGTCGGGGCTGTAGTTGTCGGCGGCGATTACCAGGGACTAGGTATCGTGCGTAGCCTTGGCATTCGCGGAATACCCGTCTGTGTTGTCGACGACGAATACTCAATTTCGAGGTTTTCTCGATACTCAACTCACCATGTGAAGGTGGCGAATCTCCGAGACGAACGGGCGGCCGTGGAGGAATTGATCGGTATCGGGAAGAAGCTCAACCTATCAGGTTGGGTCCTTTATCCGACGCGGGAGGAACTGGTCGCCGCCTTTTCGCGCAGCCGCACGCTTCTAAGCGAGTGGTTCCGCGTGCCAACGCCAGAGTGGGAAAGTGTGCGCTGGGCATGGGACAAACGCAATACGTACCAACTGGCAAAGGAACTCGGCATCCCAA
>JBAVUV010000260.1:0-2013 GCA_049696955.1 Candidatus Sulfotelmatobacter sp.
ATTTAAGCGTTTATCGGAATCTCGATCACGACAGTCTCATCGCCACGGGAAATGGTAATTACGACTTTCGTGATTTGAACCGAGATCATTACGGTCCTCACATAGCCTCACCTTTCTAAGCCGTCCGGTCTGCTGTCGGACGGCTTTTTGTTTTAGCAGAATCCTTGAGGGAGACCGGCTTCTCCTCCAGCGTTAGCTCCTCTATGGGAAGGCCCGTGTTATCGCCCTCGACGAAAGCGAATGCACCGTCGTCAGAGAGTCTCACAATCCGCCTCGCCACAGAGAACTGTAAAATGCCCTTCGGCTCCCACTGGACATAATCGCCTACCTTTGGAACGTACCCCTCACCATTCGTTTTTGCCTCCTCCTCCTCCTCGCCGCCCGTGAATGTAGCCGGATTCATACTGACTCGCTTCGCAGCTGCCTTTTTGAGAAAATCCGCGTCGTACCAGGATTTCAATCCAAAGCTGCCGTTTTTTAGTCGATGAAACTTCGCTACGTTCTTCGCCAGCGACATTGATAGGCTGCGAGCGCGATCCGCCTCTTTCCAGCCGATCACATCGAAGTCAAACCCTCCGGCAATCATGCCGCGCAGAATTTCCTCCGGCTGGCACGCCTGTTTACGCATCGTAAGATACTCCTGCGCCGCCGTCGCTAGTCCTTTCCCATAGTACTGATCCGCCCGAATGATCCCACTGGATTCATCCTCGTCATCCCGATATGCAGGACCTTGCCCCATCATCTTCAAGAGCATGTTGATCGTCTTCTTTGTCTCCGCCACCGTCTTTTGCTGCTCCTCCAGCTTCTTTTGAAGGGCGGCAACCGCTGGGGCCAATTCATCTGACATAGCTACCTCCAAGCACACGATTCATTCTAGCACAAAACGTCAAGAGTGCCAGCGATCATAGAGCAAAGCTCCAAGACTGCCTTGGAGCATGACTCCTCTGGCTCGGCATTACCCAAGGAAAAGCATGCTCTCATGTGGAAAGGGTCTATTGATAATCAAGGCTCTGGCGCAGAGGTGCCTTGAACAGGGTCAAGCCCGATACGGCGATTGAAAATGTGGTAGACGGGGACTTCTGCGGCGTGGTAACCTCTGCCAGTAACAAACAGCCAGGAGACCGGGTAGCCAAGGTGGTAAGGCAGCGGAGCTGCATTCCGCGACCGTGAGTTCGAGCCTCACCCCGGTCTCCACCATCGGGAATATACCACAACCGAGGTAGGCCGCGACCGCGAATTTCGCACCTTCCAGTAACCCTAGGAGTTCTGTCAGCGACCAGATGTGATCGGTCAAGCCAGCTTTCATGGCAGCGGTAACTCTTAGCGTCTGGTGGACGCGACAGAAATTGTAACAGGCGAAGTAGATCGCCACGGCGTGACAGTGATTATCGAATTTCTTCGAGAAGGCATTCGTCAGCCGGATTCTGGGGACATCTAGTTCTCCCTCTGAAAAGCACCAGCAACATCTAGTTCCGGCGTTATTTTTGTAAGTATGTGCAAACACACATGGCAAATGTGTGCTGAACATCTAGCTTAGTAGTATGGATGTCAACCGCTGGGGAAGCACACTTCCGGCCGTAAGGTCATGAAGACACAACTCATTCGGTACAAATGCAACACACATTGTTTGGTGCAGAAGCGAACCGCCGCTTGGGAAGCTGGCGTTCTACCGCTGAACTACTCCCGCTCGAGTGAGGACGAGATCCTTTTTCCTCTTTTATCAACCAGAGTCTAGCATTCGCGCGTCCGAGAAACAATCGGCCGCGCAGAATGAGATAGTCATTTTTTTCTGACTGCTGGAGTAGCATGAACGCAGGGCATAAATTATGACTACTTCATCCACCCGAAATCACGGCGGCACTGCGACCGTAAGCAATCAGCCATCGCCTCCAGAGCCTTCGTTCTCCGAGCGGGCGCGAACCTTGGTGCATTTGGCTCGCATCGGTAGCCTTTCAACACTTTCGCGCAAGCAGCCTGGGTTTCCCTTTGGATCTGTGATGCCTTACGGGCTGG
>JBAVUV010000261.1:0-5624 GCA_049696955.1 Candidatus Sulfotelmatobacter sp.
GATTTACGTCAACGGCATGAGCACATCGTTGCCGGTGGAAGTGCAGTTGGAGATTTTGAAATCGATTCCCGGCCTCGAGAGCGCGGAAATGCTGCGCCCGGGCTATGCCATCGAATACGACTCGATCGACCCCACCGCACTTCAGCGCACTTTGGAGACGAAAAAAATTGCCAACCTCTTTCTGGCCGGGCAAATCAACGGCACGTCAGGTTATGAAGAAGCCGCTTGCCAGGGTTTGATGGCCGGCATCAATGCGGCTTTGCAAGTGAAGGCGCAGCCACCCCTGATCCTCGACCGCACTGAGGCATATACGGCGATTCTGATCGACGACTTGATTTCGAAAGGGACGAACGAACCTTACCGGATGTTCACCTCCCGCGCCGAATTCCGCCTGCACTTGCGGGTGGACAACGCTGATCGGCGGCTCACGCCCCACGGTCGCCGCGTGGGCTTGATCTCGGATGGTGCGTGGCAAGATTTCCAGGCCAAGCAAGAGCGGCTAGGAAAAATGAAGCTGCTTCTGGAGAAGACGAAGCTGTCGGCGGCGATGCTGGACGGTCAACTGACGGGCAACGACTGGAGTTCGGCTCTCGGTCAGAGTTACGCACAATTACTCAAGCGTCCCGAAATCACAATCGAGCAACTGGTCCCCGTCCTTCGCGAGCTGGATCCCATCTTTTTTGAAAGAGAGGAGAACGGGGGCAATCCGCGAGAATCCGCGACCGTTCTTTCTTCTGAAATTCGCAATGAGCTCAAGTCGGTGGAGACGGAGATTAAGTATGAAGGCTATCTGCTGCAACAGCAGCGTGCCATGGAGCGCATGAAAAAGTCGGAGCAGCGCTCGATCCCCGGGTGGTTCGATTACCACTCAGTCAGCGGGCTCTCCCGCGAGGTGCAGGAAAAGCTGAGCCATGTGCAGCCGCGCACCCTGGCGCAGGCTTCGCGCATTCCGGGAGTGACGCCGGCAGCGGTTTCGCTAGTGAACGTCTACATTGAAATTCAGGCACGGCGACGCCAGCAGGCTGCGGCCATCTAATCGGAAACAACCGCCGGGCAAAAATTAACGCTACGTTAACAAACGCAAGATAACCGAGGCGTTAATATCCTCCGATGCCTCAAGAGTCCCTTCGCATCGAAGACCAACCCGGAACAGAACCAGGACAGCGCGTTCTTCGCCTGAACGGAGCGCTGGTGATGACCACGATGTTTGAGTTTCAAACTACAGTGCGCGCCGATGCTTCGCGCTCGCTGATCATTGATTTCACGAATGTCCCTTACGTGGATTCCGCTGGAATTGGAGCGCTCGTGGGCGCGTACGTTACGCGTCAGCGGGGCTCGCGGACCCTGGCGCTGGTTGGAGTGAGCGAGCGCATTCACAATGCGCTGAAAGTCACTCGGGTCGAGCAGTTTTTTAAGTTTTTCGATTCTGTGGGTGCGGCGGAACAGGCGTCCCCGGCATAGACGGTGCGGCGGGTCGGTTTGACTGCTATTGTTATCCCTCCTAAGATAACTTTCTCTATCCCACCCATCCATGATCGGACAAACCATCTCGCATTACCGCATTACCGGCCAGTTAGGCAGCGGCGGTATGGGAATTGTTTACGAAGCTGAAGATCTCGATCTGGGTCGCCGCGTCGCTCTAAAGTTTCTTCCCCCGCAACTTTCGCGCGATCAAAATGCTCTGGATCGTTTTCTGCTGGAGGCCCGCACTGCTTCGGCGCTGAACCATCCCAATATCTGCACGATCTACGCAGTTGAAAAAGCGCAGCTTCATGGCGAACATGAGCAATCCTTCATCGCGATGGAGTTGCTGGAGGGTGAAACTCTGGATCGCCGCCTCGGCCCCAGCGGGGCGCCGCTCGACCGGCTGCTGGAGTGGGGCATTCAACTCGCGGATGCACTGGATGCCGCGCACGCCAAGGGGATCATTCATCGGGATATCAAGCCCGCGAACATATTTATTACGCAGCGTGGGCAAGTCAAGGTGCTGGACTTCGGCCTCGCCAAGTTGGCGCGTCCCGAAATGGCCATGGAAACCATCGGAGCGACACAGGAATCGCCCGGAGCGTTGCACCTGACAAGCCCGGGCGCGACCGTGGGGACAATTGCCTACATGTCGCCGGAGCAGGCGCGTGGCGAACAGATCGACGCCCGCAGCGACCTCTTTTCTTTAGGCGTAGTGATCTACCAGATGGCGACTGGACGCCTGCCTTTCTCCGGCGCCACATCGGCCGTAGTCTTCCACGCCATTCTCGAACTCGATCCTACTCCGGCGCAGCAGTTGAACTCCGCGCTGCCGCCTAAACTTGACGAAATTATCGGCAAGGCGCTCGAAAAGGAGCGCGACTTGCGTTATCAGTCCGCGGCCGATTTGCGCGGTGATCTGAAACGACTGAAGCGGGATGTCGAATCAGGCCGCAAACCCGCCCAGGCGCCACCGATCAGTGGAGGGGCAATTCCGGTTGTTGCGTCCGATCCTGCCGTGTCTGCTGAGCGAGCCCCAGGTCAGCGAACATCTAGCAGTTCTGCGGTGATCACTGCGGTGCGTCAAAACAAGCTCAGCACTGGCTTCATTGCTGCAATCGTGCTGGTACTGGTGGCGGCGGCAGGGTACGGAATCTACGGCTTAGTAACCCGCACTCGAACCGCTCCGTTCCAGGATATTTCCGTCACCAAAGTGACCGACACTGGTGACGCCGTTCTCGCCGCAATCTCTCCCGACGGCAAATACATCCTGAGCCTCATGCGGAAAAACGGTCTGGCGAGTTTGTGGCTGAGGAATGTTCCCACCAACAGTAATACGCAGGTGCAACCTCCCGCAGATGTCTATTACAACGGTCTGCTCTTTTCCCCGGATGGAAACTATTTTTATTTTGTGCGCAGCGATCCGGGAAATCCGGAGCTGAAGTTTTTGTACCGCTCCGCACTGCTCGGTGGTTCTCCGCAAAGACTTGCGGAGGATGTGGATTCGAATATTACTTTTTCTCCGGACGGCAAGAAAGTAGCCTTCATGCGGTATGACAATCCCGAGGAGGGAAAATATCAGCTCATCGTTCGCCCGGTCGACGGCGACTCCCCGGACAAGGTCCTGACCAGCGGTTCGATGGCGGAGGGACTATCGTCCCCGGCGTGGTCCCCCGATGGAAAGACGATCGTATGTAACGAACTGCATGCGGGATACGTCCAGGGATTGGTCTCGGTGGATGTCGCCAGCGGGAGGAAAGAGCCGTTCTTCAAAGGGAAAGAGGACTTTTTTGCGTCTCCAACCTGGATGCCCAATGGCAGCGGTTTGCTCGGCCTGCTCCATGACCCGACCAATCTGCATCAGGCACAAATCGCATACGTTTCTTACCCCGAAGCGAAAGTTTCTCCGATCACGCACGATACGAACACCTACTCTGATGTCAGTATCGCAGCAAACGGTCTCACGCTGGTCACCATTCTGAGCGAGGAACGATGGAACCTGTTCGTGACGTCGGGATCCGCCGCACAAGCCCATGCGGTGGGAGCCGCGCGTGCGAATACAAATTTCAGCTGGACCGCTGACGGTCAATTGATCGGCGATCAGGGAAATGCGCTCACTCGCATCGATCCCGAAACCGGAAACAAAAGCGCCACCACGCCCGAAGAAGGAAAAACAGCCGGGGACTTTTCGGCCTGCGCCAATGGCCGTTACACCGTATTTGAACTCCTTTCCCCGGGGACTGCGGGGGATGTCAATATCTGGCGCGCCGATGCATCGGGAGGCAACTTGAAACAGCTGACGACCGGCAAGCGCGACACTCTGCCGGTTTGCTCGGGCGATAGCCGCTGGGTGTACTACATCGATCAAAAAGATGAAGCGACTCTGGCGCGCGTCGCAATCGACGGCGGCACACCGCAGCCAGTCTCAAACCTCGCCATCAGCGATAGCCAATTCGATGTCTCTCCGGATGGAAAATGGGCCGCATTTGCCACGCTCGAACACGCGCTGGGACACAAGGACACGCTGGTGCTGGTGAACACCGAGACGAGGCAAACGAAAAAGCTGGATTTTGAACGGCTACGCCTCGGCCTTATCCGCTTCAGCCATGACGGTAAAGCCGCCGTCTATCCCGTGCGCGAGAACGGTGTCGATAATCTATGGCTGCAGCCGCTCGATGGATCGAAGGGAAAACAGATTACCGATTTCAGTTCCGAGCACATCTACGACTTCCACTGGTCATTCGATGGCAAGCAGCTTGGGCTGGTTCGCGGCCATACCGACTCCGATGTGGTTCTGATTCGGGACGCGAAGCAGTGAGACCGGTAGACATCTTTTATCCAGAAATAAAAAGGCGGCCATCCTTGGCCGCCCTTTTTGGATTGTCAACTGCGAAGTGGTTTAGGCACCCTTCACGTTCTCGGCCTGCCAGCCCTTCGGGCCTTTGACCACGTCAAACTGCACCTGCTGACCTTCTTGCAGGCTGCGGAAGCCGCTCGCCTGAATGGCCGAGAAGTGCACGAATACATCCTCGCCGTTCTGGCGGCTGATAAAACCGTAGCCTTTGGCATCGTTAAACCACTTCACTGTTCCTGTTTCCATGTGTTGCTATGTTCCTTTGTGTGATATAGCGCTAAAACTTTGGAAGGGTTCTTCTGCAGGCAGGTCACGCGCCGGTAAGCGGAGAAACTGAATACTGCGAGGAACTCTTAAGTCAAACGCAGAGGAATTGTATTTCAAGCGCCGCGAAATTGCCACCAAAATTCTTTTCAGAGTAGCTTAAGGCAAATAGTTACATAGGGTTAGCGCAGGTGACGCCGATATCGAATTTGCCATCCAGCCCGCAAAAGATAGATCATCAGTGGTATGCGCTTGTGCGGCCTTATCGCTATCTTCGTACTCACCTCTTCGGCTGGGGCGGGAATTGTTGAAGACGTCCGGGGGGCTCTGGCCCAGAAGAGCTTTCAAACCGCTGACACGGAGCTAAAGGCTTACCAGGCCCAGAACGGCGTCACGCCCGAATATATCGAGGCCTATTCCTGGATGGCGCGTGCCGCTCTTAGCGATCACAATTACGATCAGGCCGCAGCCTATGCAAAACAAGCGAAAGCTCTGGCTGTGGAGCAACTGAAACAGCGCCCCCTGGATGCCGAACCGCATTTGCCGCTCGCGCTGGGAGCGGCGATCGAGGTACAAGCGCAAACGCTGGCAGCTCGGGGGGAGCGCACCCAGGCCGTCGCGACCCTGCAATCCGCTCTGCGCACCTACGGCAATACCTCGATCCGCGCCCGCCTGCAGAAAAACCTGAACCTGCTGTCGTTCGACGGCAAAACGGCTCCGGCTCTTCACGGCGAGCAATTCCTGGGCTCGAAGCCGCCTGTTCTGGCTCAACTTAAAGGCTCGCCTGTATTGCTGTTCTTCTGGGCGCACTGGTGCGTTGACTGCAAAGCGGAGGCGCCCATCATCACGCAACTGCGCTCGGAGTTTGCCTCCAAGGGATTAACTGTCCTTGGTCCAACCCGGCTCTACGGATATACCGCGCAGGTCGAAAACGCAGCGCCCAGCGACGAACTCGCCTATATCGATGCCGTGCGCCACCGCTTCTACGCAGGCCTGCTCGATATGTCGGTTCCGATCAGCAAGTACAACTTCGACGTCTACG
>JBAVUV010000262.1:0-5991 GCA_049696955.1 Candidatus Sulfotelmatobacter sp.
GTGATAGGGATGGGCTTCAAAAGCCGCGGCATCAAACTGTTCGAGCAGGCGGCCGATGGGGTTGCTATCCGTTCGCAGGCGGCGCTCTTCGATCACGACGTTACGCTCTTTGTAAAACTCGCGCAGAACGGGATGAAGAAAACGCTCAGACTCGAGGTAGGCCCAGAGTT
This sequence comes from Candidatus Sulfotelmatobacter sp., assembly GCA_049696955.1. Taxonomy (GTDB): domain Bacteria; phylum Acidobacteriota; class Terriglobia; order Terriglobales; family Acidobacteriaceae; genus Sulfotelmatobacter. Next base: position 171 of record JBAVUV010000262.1, read on the forward strand.
CCAGGCGGTTCGACGGCAGCGAGTAGTGATAGCCGGTCTCATCGTAATCGGTGAAGGCGTTAAGATCCTGCCCGCCATTCTGCTCGATGATTTTGCCAAACTGGTTCGGCACTACATATTTGTCGGCTTCGGCGATGGCGTCTTTCCAGGCTTGCTCCAGCTGCTTCAACCTGGCTTCATCCCTGCCCACTTCCTTGTCGCGCTCGGCGATGTAGGCGGCGTAGGCAATCTCGACTCTTTCCAGCGCAACTTTCTCGGCCGCGTAGTTGGTGGTGCCGATCGTATCCGTGCCCTTGAAAGCCATGTGTTCGAACATGTGCGCCAGACCGGTTTGGCGCATGGGATCCTGCGCGGAGCCGGCATCGACCAGCGTAAAGAAGGAGAAGACCGGCGCCTCCGGGCGCTCGCAAATGAGCAAAGTCAGGCCGTTGGGCAGTTGCTTGACAGTGATGCGCTTCTCAAAAGATGCAACATCCTGAGCGCAGCCGAGCACAGTAAGGAGGAAAACGATAGTAAGGTGCCTGAGTAACGGTTTCATTGGAGCTCCGGACGATCGAGCTTACTTGGGACCATTCTTGAGTCAACCATGTTTGGACAGATGCTTAGACGGTGATGAAGAGTAGAAGTTTCGAAATTACGTGGCAGGACGGGAAGTTGTCAAACTGGTCGTGTGCGTTGATTTGGCCCAAAGCGTAGGGAGAGAGCCGTATTTTACGTTAGCGCGGGTTTGATGCACAATGCCTGGTGGAGCGTGCGCGATGGATTCGACGATTGAGGTTCAAGGCAAGCAACTCAAGCTGTCGAACCTGGAGAAAGTTCTTTATCCAGCGACGGGTTTTACCAAACAGCAGGTCATCGATTATTACGTGCGGATTGCGCCAGCCATGCTGCCGCACTTGGCGGGGCGGCCGCTCACGCGCAAGCGGTATCCGAATGGTGTGGATGCGGAGTTTTTTTACGAAAAGAATGCGCCGCAGCACCGTCCCGATTGGGTGAAAACGGCGCCGATCTGGAGCGAGGGAAATCATCGCACTGTGCATTACATTCTGGCGGACGATTTGCCCACGCTGGTGTGGCTGGCAAACCTGGCAGCGATTGAATTGCATCCCTCGCTGGCGTTGGCGAAAGACATCACCTGCCCGACCATGATGGTCTTCGATCTTGATCCTGGTCCGCCGGCAAACATTGTGCAATGTTGCCAGGTTGGGATATGGCTGCGGGAAATCTTCGACCACTTTGGACTGCAAAGTTTTCCCAAGACTTCCGGCTCCAAGGGACTGCAAATCTACGTGCCGCTGAACACTCGTACGACATACGAATCGACGAAAACTTTCGCGCGCGCTTTGGCGCAGTTGCTCGAACAGGAGCATCCCAAGATGGTTGTGTCCGATATGAAAAAGTCGCTTCGGACGGGGAAAGTTTTTGTCGACTGGAGTCAGAATGACGAACATAAAACCACTGTGGCGGTGTACTCGTTGCGGGCGCGCGAGCATCCGACGGTTTCAACGCCGGTGAGTTGGGATGAAGTGGAACATACGCTCAGAAAGAAAGATGCGAACCGGCTGGTGTTTGAAGCGCCGCAAACTGTTGCGCGGGTGGAAAAGACGGGCGATCTATTCGCCCCGGCGCTCACGTTGAAGCAACGGCTTCCGGATCTCAAGGCGGTTGCAGGTTCAGCGGATGCGGAAATGGACGAACCGATTTCGATCGCGGCTCAAGCCGAAGAGGAACCAAAGAAAATCCGTCGCCGCGCGGTGAAGAAGGTCGCGAAGCCGCGGACGCGCAAGACAGCGCGCAAGGTATAATCCCGTGCGCTGCGAGTTTTCTTCGAGAGTTCACAATGGCTCAACTATTTGTCGGGACATCCGGATGGGCTTATCCGACCTGGAAGCCCGACTTCTATCCCGCCAAGCTGGCGCAGAAGAAGTTTCTCGAGCATTACGCAACACAACTCAATACGGTGGAAGTGAATTTCACGTTCCGGCAACTGGTGAAAGAAACCACAATCCAGAACTGGATCGGGCAAACCCCCGCGCACTTTCGCTTCGGCGTGAAGGCGCATCAGGTGATTACCCACATCAAGCGATTGAAGGGAACTGAAGAATTTCTGCCACGTTTTCTGGCAGCGATTGCGCCTCTGGCGAGCGCGGGAAAGCTTGGCCCCGTGCTTTTTCAGTTGCCGCCTAACTTGAAGGCGGATGCCTCGCTGCTTGGAGATTTCCTGGCAATCGTTCCCCGTGTTTTGCCGGCGGCCTTCGAATTCCGTCATGATTCCTGGTTCACCGATGAGACGTGGGAAGTGCTGAAGTCCCGCGGTGTAGCGCTGTGCGTGGCCGAGACGGAAGAACGCACCACGCCCGATGTGGTTACCGGTCCGTTTGTCTATTACAGGTTTCGCAAGCCGAGCTATACCGAGGAAGAGCGGCGAGGGATGGTAGCGAGAATCGGTGAACACCTGGCCGCCGGGCGCGACGTCTTCGCGTATTTCAAGCATGAAGAAACTCCGGAAGGCGCTTTGTACGCGAGGAATCTGCTGCGTGAGGTAGGGCAGACGTAATGCTCCTCGGGCCTCAACGATCGATCCTCTGGCACCCGGTTCGTCACTTTCGCTAGCGTCCGATAACGAGCATACTATTCTCCGATCATGGCTTCGGATACCCACTCCCGCGTGCTTTCTAGTTTTCTCGACTACTTGAGAATCGAAAAGGGGCTGGCGCCGCTTACTACCGCAGCCTACTCTACCGACATCTGCCAATTTTATGGGTTCCTGGAAAAACATAAACGCACGCTCCTGACGGCGCGCCGTACCGACGTCCGTGATTTTCTTCAGCAGCTTTTTTCTCATCAAGTCGATGGCCGGAGCGTGGCACGCAAGCTCTCGGCGCTGCGCCATTTTTACCGTTATCTCTTGCTGGATAAAAAAATCGAACACGATCCCACGCTCGACATCGAGTCGCCAAGACAATGGAAAGTTCTGCCTAAGGCATTGGCTCGCGATGAAATGGAATCGACATTGGCTGCCCCCCTCAGGCGCCACAATGACGCGACGCACAATACGAAATACTCCGCTGCGCTGGCGCTTCGCGATCGAGCCATGCTGGAAGTCTTCTATGCGGGAGCGCTGCGGGTCTCGGAAATGGTCAATGCAAAACTTGAAGACCTGAAGCTGGACGCGGGATACATGCTGGTGCGGGGAAAAGGCGATAAGGAACGAGTGGTGCCGCTGGGTAGATCGGCGCAAGAAGCGCTGACTGAGTATCTGAAGCAGGCGCGACCTTGTTTGGTGGCAGGAAAGCGAAGTGGGTCGCCCTTTTCCTTTTCCGTCATCAATTCGCCTCTGCTGTTTATCGCTCGCGGAGGTCGCAGGTTAACGCGGCAACGCGTTTGGCAGATGGTGCGCGCGGCCTCGGAGACCTCTGGACGAGCCGCCTCTCCGCACATGCTGCGCCACTCCTGCGCTACGCATATGGTGGAGAATGGCGCCGATCTACGCACAGTACAGACCATCCTGGGTCATGCGGATATTTCAACGACGCAGGTCTACACGCACCTGGCTCTGGATCGACTCCGGACGGTGTATCAGAAACATCATCCACGGGCGAAAGCGAGATGATTAGGAAATTGCTGATTGTCGATTGTTGATTACTGATTGAAGCAAGTCCCTCGGGAAAGGACGCGATGCGGTTTTCAATCAACAATCAGCACTCATCAATTAGCAATTAAGCATCAGCTTATGAGCAAGGGAAATAGCACTATCGCAAAAGCCGTCGCCGATTTTCTGCGTCATCTGCGGGAGCGTAATGCTTCGCCGCACACGATCAAGGCCTACCGCCAGGACTTAACTCTCTTCGCTGCCTACGCCGGTTCGCGCGGATGGAAGCAGATCGACCACATTGCCGTGCGGGGATTTCTTTCGCAGCTTTACGACAAGGGTCTGAGTAAAACCTCCGTGGCGCGGGCGCTTGCGGCGGTGCGATCGCTCTATCGCTGGCTGGCACGGGAAGGAATGGTGGAGCAGAATCCGGCGAAGCTGGTGTCTACTCCGAAGTTGGCGAAAAAACTTCCGCGCGTGCCGACGATTGAAGAAATGAATTTTGTGATCGACGGGGAAATGCCTGAGGTGGCGGCTTTTCCGGAACGCGACCGGCTGATGCTGGAATTGCTTTATGGATGCGGCATCCGCAATTCGGAACTTACCGGGATCAACCTGGAAGATATCAGCCTGAGTTCCGAGGTCATCCTGATTCGCGGCAAAGGAAAGAAAGAGCGCTATGTTCTGTTTGGTGATTCTGCGAAAAACGTACTTGCAGCGTATTTACCCGAACGGAGAAAAGTCATCGAGACAAGCGGCAAGCATTCGAGTGCGTTGCTCATCAACCGGCGCGGCGGACGGCTTACCACGCGAAGCGTTGGGCGCATCATCAAGAAAATTGCCGTTGCCAAAGGCCTATCTCCCGATGTGCATCCGCATACGCTGCGGCACGCATTTGGCACGCACATGCTGGAAGAAGGCGCCGACCTGCGCGCCATTCAGGAGTTGCTCGGCCATGAGCGCCTAGCGACTACGCAGCGCTACACGCAGCTGTCGATGAAACACGTGTTGCAGGTTTACGATCAGACGCATCCGCGGGCGAAGTAGCCAACACTTGGATCTTGCGATACCTGCCAATTCTTTGCCTTCTCTAATTCTGGCCAAAGCAGATGTGCGCATTACTAAGGATCGCTGCCTTCCGGGCTCTGCATGATTCGTGGGATGAATTAGTCTGGGAGGATGATCCAAGACGCACTGGTAAAATTCGAGCCTGCGAAGAACTCAGCTGTTTCTCTCCGTCTTACCAATGCAATTGGCGAGTTGAGTTCGTTGCTTGAGTTGCTGCGCTCGGAGGATCTGGATCCACGCGTCCTGGCCGATTTCCGCGACGCGCTGAACCGGGTGCGAAACACTGCGTGGGCGGCACAACAAGCGGCTGAAAACAAGCTTTTCGAGCATGGTCCCACCAATATGGATTCGTTGCTCGCGTCGGAGCGCGTGCGCGCTGCGTATCAGCTTTGCCTGTCCATCCGGGAGGGTCTGGAAAATGACAACACACAATTCCAGAAAGGTCAGCTAACGGAGCTTTACACCGTCGCTGTCCGGCTCACCAAGCATCTGAGATCGATACTCTGACGGCTGCGTGCTGCCACTGCGAACGATGAGTCACGGTCGAAGTCCTTTCCACATCTCTACAACTCTAGCCTTCAAGTCAGCAGTCAATTTCTCATAAGTCGCTTCCGACGCTTCGCTCTCCGGCGGCGGAAGGATTGGATCGCCAAAGACCATTTTCAATGGCTTAAACCCCTGGAACGATTTGTTTCTCGGCCACACTTCGTAAAATCCTTCGATGGCCACGGGCACGATTGGCACCTGCATATGAATCGACAGGATGGCCGCACCCTTCTTGAAGATTTTTGGGGTGCCGTCGATCGAGCGTTCGCCCTCGGGATAAAGAATGAGCGGTCGCCCTTGTCGCAGGCCGTAGGCACCGGCGCGCATGGCGGGGATCAGATTCGCGTCCGGATCAACGACCACCACACGCACGGAACGTGCTAGGCGCCGCATGAATCCTTCGCCAAAGATTTCGCTGGTGCCGACCGCGAATACTTTGTCAAAAACCGCCGGCGGAAGTACGCTCGCCAGAATGGCCGCATCAAGATAGCTCTGATGATTGGAGGAAATTAAATATGCTCCCGTTCTCGGCAGCTTATCGATACCGCTCACGTGCAGGCTGAATCGGTCGAGCGCGACCACTTGAATCAGGCGTGACACCAGATACCAGAATGT
>JBAVUV010000263.1:0-8954 GCA_049696955.1 Candidatus Sulfotelmatobacter sp.
TACAGGCAGAACACTCCATTCGCCAGGAGGTCGTAAATGCAGTGGACCCAGATCTATGATCCACTCGGCCATTGGTGGCTCTCCACGCTGGTCGCGGCGCTTCCAATCATCGTTCTATTCAGTCTGCTCGCCGGTCTCAAAGTAAAGCCGCACTGGTGCGCCATCGCCGGAGCAACTACGGCCGTCCTGGTGGCAATTATTTTTTTCCACATGCCTCCCGCTCTGGCAGCGCTTAGCTTCGCGTACGGAGTAGCTTTCGGAGTTCTGAAAATTGCCTGGATCGTTCTGGCTGCGGTTTATCTGTACGACATTTCGGTCGAGACCGGTCAGTTTGAAATCATGAAGGAGTCAGTGGCTGGAATTACCGCTGACCGCCGGCTGCAGGTTTTGCTGGTGGCTTTTTGTTTTGGCGCATTCATCGAGGGCGCCGCGGGCTTCGGCGCACCGGTGGCGATTGCCGGCGCATTCATGATCGGCCTTGGATTCAAGCCGTTCCACGCGGCCGCTTTGAATCTGATCGCCAACACCGCGCCCGTGGCTTGGGGCGCTATCGGAACTCCGGTTCACGCCCTCGCGGCGGTAACCGCGCTCCCGGAATCCGATCTTAACGCCATGATTGGACGCATCCTGCCCTTTACCGCCGTCATCGTTCCTCTCTGGCTGGTGCGAACCATGGTCAATTGGCGGGAGACTTTCGAAGTATTTCCCGCCATCCTGGTAGTCGGAGTTTCATTCTCGCTCACGCAATTCTTTTGGTCGAATTACGTCGACAGCAATTTGGTTGACATCATGGGAGGCGTGGTCTCGCTGTCCGCTGTCTTAATCTGCCTGCGATTCTGGAAGCCAAAAAAGATTTGGCGCTTTGATTATGACGATAAACCGTCCACTCCGATTGAAGCGACCGCGGAGATCACCGATCAGCAAGGCGGCGAGTGGCCGGCAAAATCGTTCGATGGACTGGTGAAAATCCGCACCTACACTGCGGGACAAGTATTCAAGGCCTGGACGCCCTTCGCCATCCTGTCATTATTTGTGTTGCTCTGGGGACTGCCAAAAATAAAACTGGCGATGAATCAGGCTACTACTCCGGCCTTTCGAGTGGTACTGGCGAACGGCAAAGTGCGTCCCGGTCCACCGGGATGGGATGTGCCGTATTTGAATAATGCTGTTTCGCGCTCCGCTCCGGTTGTGCCTAAGCCTACTCCCGAATCCGCGCGCTACGACTTCAACTGGCTTTCCGCTACGGGTACCGGATGCTTCTTTGCCGCGATCGTATCTGGCTTTCTGCTGGGGCTCGGCCCGCTGCAATTGATGAAAATATTTTGGAGAACGCTGGTCCGAATGCGCCTTGCCATGGTCGCAATCTCATTCATGTTAGGACTAGGATATGTGACCCGCTACTCGGGACTGGATGCCGTGCTGGGCTTAGCATTCACGCGCACCGGATGGTTCTATCCATTTTTCGGGACATTCCTGGGGTGGCTGGGGGTTGCGCTCACCGGGAGCGATACATCATCCAATGCGCTGTTTGGCAGCTTGCAGCGGATTACTTCTCAACAACTCGGCATCGACCCCATTCTAATGAGCGCCGCTAATAGCGCCGGTGGGGTAATGGGAAAAATGGTAGACGCGCAATCGATCACAATCGCCACCTCAGCCACGGAGCAGGTCGGCAATGAAGGAATTATCTTTCGCTTTGTATTCTGGCACTCGGTTGCGCTGGGTTCCATCGTCGGAATTATTGTGATGCTCTACGCTTATGTCTTCCCCTGGTTAGTCCCGCACGGACTGACATTTGTGAAATAGGGAATACGGCCAAATCATCTTCCTCAGGCAGGAGAATTTCGCAAATCGTGTTTGAGGTCGACCATAGTTGAGCCATTCGTCTGTTCGGCGAAGGCCCTGCTGATGCCATCTGAGGTATTCGTCGCGTCCGGCAAGAATATGATTAAGTGCGACTACAATAAGGTCCCTTAACATCGCTGGCTGCGCCTTGCCGGCTCCTGCCGTAGTCTCTGTTTTTGTCTCCGCCTTGGGTTCGAGGGCGGGAGCTGCGGAAATGCTGGTTAAGTTTTCCGCATTTACACCGAACAGGAAACCGTTTCGATCAGATGACGAGAGAGGCTTGTTCGGAATCGACCTTCCACATCCGACGGGTGAGGTTGTAAGGTAGAAACACTAACAGGCGATGACCGAACGGAAATTTTCGGAGAGATCTGATGGCTGGCGAAACTGAAGTGGCTCCCCTTTCGTCCGAAGAATTACGCAAGATGCACTCTTATTGGCGAGCCTGCAATTATCTGTCGGCAGGCATGATCTACCTGCGCGCGAATCCCCTTTTGCGCGAACCGCTGAAGCCGGAACACATCAAGAACCGACTTCTAGGCCATTGGGGATCGGATCCTGGCCAATCTCTGATTTGGGTTCACCTGAATCGGCTCATCCGAAAGTACGACTTGGATGTAATTTACATCTCCGGCCCCGGTCACGGCGCTCCGGCCACTCTTGCCAACTGCTATCTCGAAGGTCACTACTCTGAGATTTATCCTGACAAGAGCCGCGATGAAGCGGGCCTGCTCAAGTTCTTCCAGCAATTTTCTTTTCCCGGCGGAATTGGTTCGCACTGCACGCCGGAGACTCCCGGCTCGATTCACGAAGGCGGGGAACTTGGCTACTCCATCTCGCATGCTTATGGAGCGGCGTTCGACAATCCTGAGCTCATCGTCACGGTCGCGGTTGGCGATGGCGAGGCCGAGACCGGTCCGCTGGCCACAGCCTGGCACTCGAATAAATTTCTGAACCCGATCCGCGATGGCGCGGTTTTGCCCATCCTGCACCTCAATGGCTACAAGATCGCGAATCCCACCATCCTGGCGCGCATTCCGCACGAAGAACTGGAAGCGCTGCTGACCGGATACGGCCACAAACCGTACTTCGTCGAAGGCGATGATCCCTCTGTGATGCACCAGAAAATGGCGTCCACGCTTGAGCAATGCGTCCTGGAGATTCGTGCGATCCAGCAGCAGGCGCGCTCCACCGGAAATGCGACTCGCCCACGGTGGCCCATGATCGTGCTCCGTTCCCCGAAGGGATGGACGGGGCCGAAGGAGGTGGGTGGACACAAGGTGGAAGGCACGTGGCGAGCGCACCAGGTCCCCGTAGCTGATCCTGTCACTAATAAGAAGGATCTGAAAATCGTGGAAGAATGGATGCGCAGCTACAAACCCGAAGAACTCTTCGATGCCAATGGAACTCTCATACCGGAATTACAAGAGCTTGCGCCTTCCGGGACACGCCGCATCTCGGCCAATCCCCACGCCAACGGCGGACTGCTTCGCAAAGAACTCGCTTTGCCCGACTTTCGCGATTATGCCGTCGAACTGAAGGCGCCGGGTCGAATGTATGCTCCGCCCACCGACATACTCGCGCATTTTCTTGCCGAAGTCATGCGCCGCAACATGAACTCGTTCCGCGTCTTCGGGCCAGATGAGACTGCCTCCAACCGGCTCACAGCCATCTATGCCGCGTCGAAAAAAACCTGGCTCGCCGAATTTAAACCGGAGGACGCCGACGGCGGAGAACTCGACGTCGCCGGTCGCGTCATGGAGGTGCTCAGCGAGCACACGCTGGAAGGCTGGTTTGAAGGTTACGTGCTCACTGGCCGCCACGGATTTTTCTCAAGCTACGAAGCTTTCATACACGTCATCGATTCTATGTTCAACCAGCACGCTAAGTGGCTGGAGAAATCGAAGAACGAACTCGACTGGCGCGCACCAATATCCTCGGTCAACCTTCTCATCACATCTTTGGTCTGGCGGCAGGATCATAATGGTTTTACGCACCAGGATCCCGGATTCCTTGATGTAGTCACGAACAAGAGTCCTGATGTGGTGCGCATTTACTTGCCGCCGGACGCGAACTGTCTGCTCAGCGTGACCGATCACTGCCTCCGCTCGCGCGATTACGTGAACGTAATTGTCGCCGACAAGCAGGACCATCTGCAGTACCTCACGATGGCGGAGGCCGTCATCCATTGCACCAAGGGCATCGGCATCTGGGACTGGGCGTCCACCGATGACGGCGAAGATCCTGACGTGGTGATGGCGTGCGCCGGCGATATTCCGACCATGGAGTCTCTCGCCGCGGTCGCAATTCTCAAGGAGCACTTTAAAGATCTGAAAATTCGTTTTGTAAATGTAGTGGATCTTTTCCGTCTCAGGCCAGACACCGAGCATCCGCACGGTCTCCCTGACCGCGATTTCGATTCGCTCTTCACCACCGACAAGCCCGTCATCTTCAACTTTCATTCCTATGCTTCGCTGATTCACAAGCTCAGCTACCGGCGCAAAAACCATGAAAACATTCATGTGCGCGGATACAAGGAGAAAGGCAATATAAACACTCCTCTGGAACTTGCAATTCTCAATCAGATCGACCGCTACGATTTAGCCATCGATGTTATCGACCGGGTTCCGCGCCTGCGTTCCATCGGTGCTCACGTCAAAGAATGGCTGAAGGGCCAGATTATCGAGAGCATCGCCTACGCTCACGCTGAGGGCATCGATAAGGAAGAAATTCGCAACTGGAAGTGGCCGGGCTAAGAATGGCAACGGACCTAGCCAAAAAAGACGGCCTCATCCTCGTGCTCAACAGCGGGTCGTCTTCGCTAAAGTTTGGCATTTACAAACCCGGCGCTACGGACGAAGAGCCGCTGCTGACTGGGAGTGCCGATGGCATTGGACGGGATAACGGGTCGTTGAATATCCGCTCCGCTGATGGAACCTCGCTGCTGCAGCGCGACGGCACCCATGAATCGCAGAGCGATGCACTCGCCGCTCTCGCCGAGGCGATCAGGGGACATGTTGACGGTATGCCCGCGGCGGTCGGCCACCGTATCGTGCATGGCGGACCTGAGCTTCGCAAACATCAAATCATTACGCCGCGTGTTCTCGATCAACTCCGCTCCGCAGTGCACTTCGCTCCGCTACATATTCCGCAAGCTTTATCACTGATCTCTTCGGCGCAGTCGATCTTTTCTTCGGCCCTGCAGTTTGCCTGCTTCGACGACGCCTTTCATCAAACGATGCCGGAAGTAGCATTTCATTTCGCCATCCCCCAACGTTACGCGGATGCGGGCATTCGCCGCTATGGTTTTCATGGGATTTCCTACGAGTCATTAGTGCATCATTTCGGCGCAAAGGTCCCACAACGAGCCATCTTCGCTCACCTGGGCAACGGATCAAGCCTGTGTGCACTGCGGAACGGCATGTCGATCGATACCACGATGGGCCTCACTCCTACCGGTGGCATTCCCATGGCCACGCGATCCGGCGACCTTGACCCTGGCGTGATTATTTATCTTCTGCGAAACGACAAACTGGACGCAGATAAGCTTGAAGATCTGCTGAATCATGAGAGCGGGCTTTTTGCTCTCTCGTCCGGCGAAGGCGATGTGAAGGCGCTCGAAGAGCGTGCACGGTCAGGAGATCACAAAGCCCAACTTGCGCTCGATATTTTCGCCCTCTCCGTACGAAAGACAATCGGAGCCTACCTCGCTCTGCTGGGAGGCGCGGATCTGCTCGTCTTTACCGGAGGCATCGGAGAACACAGCGAGTACATTCGCAGTGCGGCAACCCAGGGACTTGAAGCGCTCGGCCTCACGCCACACAAGATTCAAATTATCCCCACGGAAGAAGAGCTGCAAATCGCGCGCCATTGTCGCCAGATGTTGACCACCCAATTCTGAAAACCCTGAACCGTTGCACCCCCTATCTCGCCGAGATCTACCCCGTGCCCCCCGTGTTCCCCGTGTTAAAGAATTTTTTGTTACCCTCCCCGGGCAGGCGCTAGTCGCGACCAAACAAACGAAATGTCCGAATTCAAACATGAGGACACAGATCATTCGTCAGTATGACAAAATGGCGGCGCCAGCCTACTGAGCATCGCAGATATAAGAATGATTCGGATAGACAATTGACGATGGCAAACCAAGTTCCGGCGCGACTTGCAGAGGCCGACCTCCAGCCCCACAGTGCGGAACTCCGCAAAGAACTTGGACTGTTCGACCTGGTCATGGCGCAAGTTCTGCTAGTGATCGTTCTCGATTTTTTCGGAACCGCCGCCAAGGCTGGATCCGCTCAGGTAGTATTCTGGCTCGTCGCGTTCGTTCTGTTTTTTATCCCGCTGGCGGTGGTGGTCGCTCACCTTAACCGACTGATGCCACTGGAAGGTGGTTTGTACGAGTGGGCGCGACTAGCATTCGGCGATCAGGTTGGATTTCTAGTTGCTTGGAATTTGTGGTTGTTCGTGATGTTGTACGTTGCTGTGATCGGACTGGTGACTACGACTTTTGTAGCCTACGCTCTCGGCCCAGGCGCTGCGTGGATCGCCTCTGCCCGGTGGCTGATCCTCGCAGTTTCTTTCGGGCTGATTCTCGCCATGATGCTGATGTCCGCTCTCGGGCTTCGCCTGGGCAAGTGGATCAGCAACGCAGGCAGCGTCGCTACGTTAATCACGCTCGCAATACTTATTGCCACTCCCTTATTAAATCGCTGGCGCGGAACGCTCGGCGAGTATCACCCGCTTCGAATGGAAATGCCGCCCCTCACCCTTTTCAGTCTCAGCGTTTTCACCAAGATGATGTTCGGTGCGCTCAGCGGCTTCGAGTATGTCGCCATTTTTGCCGGGGAGTGTCGCAACCCTGCGCGCAATCTTACCCGCTCCGTGCTCATCACTGCGCCTTTCATCGCGCTGATTTATATCTTTGCGACAAGTTCGATACTGGCGTTTGTTTCCCCAGACGCCGTGGACGTAGTCGGACCTATTCCACAGGCGCTACGCTTAGGCTCACCCGCCTTCGGTTTTGCCGCTTTCATCGTCCCGCTGGTGATTGTTCTCTTATTCATGAATTATCCAACATCGTTCAGCGTGTATTTCAGCGCCAGCACGCGGCTGCCCATGGTGGCAGGCTGGGATCATTTGCTTCCGGAATGGTTCACTCGGCTCCACGCGCGATACAAAACTCCGGTCAACTCCATCCTCCTCTTGGGCACAGTCACTATGGCCGGCAGCGTAATTGCGCTCATTGGAGTCGGCCCACAGGAGGCATATGAACTTCTGTTGACCTGGTCCTTTACTTTCTACGCCATCGCTTATCTGGCATTGTTTGCTATCCCATTCCTGTCGCCGAGAGAGCGTGGGCTGCGCCCGCGATTGTGGTTGCAACTAGCCGCCGTATCGGGATTTCTGATGACCCTGCTCTACGTTGTGCTGTCGATTTTTCCGATCGTAGATGTTCAGAGTTCATGGGAATATTCGATAAAGATTGCCGGCGTTGTGCTCGGAGCAAACGCGCTAGGATGGGCAATCTATCGCGCGGGTCGACGGAAGGAGCGTCACGCCGGATGATTATTGGCAAACTGCTCGCCGTGTGTGCAGGCCTACGGGAACCGCACGTCCAGGCTATAGATTTCCTGCGTGCTCTTATCCCGCATCAGCAGCGGCAAATCATCCGGAGCGAGGCCGACCCAGAATTCCCAGGGATCGAATCCCCGCGGAATTTCTTTCAGGCTGAGCAAGCGCTCGACTTTGCCGTTCGTTACATTCACCCGCACGATGTCATCGATCTTGTCGGGATAATCTTCCGCATAGATATATCTGCCATCGTGGGACCAGTTCTCGAAAGCGAAACGTGAAACGGCGAGCTGCTTCCAGGATTTCTTCTCCGTATCGTAAAGCATCAGCTTGCTTGAGTCGGCGGAGAGAGCGGCTATGAAGCGACCGTCCTTTGAGCAGCGCGGACTGAAAAGATTTTCCGAATCCGGCACATCCGAGACTTGAGCCGTGTTTACGTCAGCGATGTGAATGTTGGGGCCAGAAGTTTTACCGTATTCCAGCCACGGCATTCCCGCAAAAACAATGGCGTCACCCTTTGGCATCCATGTGGGATCGCCTTGATTGTGGTCCTCTGTAGTCACTTCACGAGGCGTGCCGCCTTCAGCCGGCATCACGAATATCTTCCATGGCTTTCCCGGACGCGACGCCATGAACGCAATCTGACTTCCGTCGGGCGACCAGCGCGGCATGTGCGCGAGCATCGGGGTGTAAGTGAGTTGCGTACGGGAAGTCCCATCTGCTTTGCTGCGCCAGAGTGTCAGATCGGGGTGCGACACATAAACGATCCACTCGCCATCCCGCGTCGTATCGGCCTCCCCGGCCGATACGCCCGGCAGATCGATAGAGAATTGTTTCGACTTGCCATCCAGCCGGATCAGATCGAAACGGCGCTGCTGCCCGATGACGAATAACTTCTTACCATCCGGACTTGCCGTCGGATTGCTGAACAGAAGCGGACCCACTGTCAGCTGGGTCGGTTCAGTATCGGTCTTGCGAAACACATTGCTCAGCCATGACGTCTTTTCGCGCAGTGCCCAGATATTCTGCGTGTGGTCGCGAGCGGATTCAAATAAGAAATAATTTCCCGCCGGCGTCCAGGTTCCGCCAAACTCCTGCGGGGGCTTGGTCCACTCCGGCAAGACCGCATGCAAGTTCTTCCCTTCCGGCGAAATTTCCCACAAAGAAGAAGTGCGCTGGTCGGTATTGCGCAGGGTAAAGCGCAGACTGCGTCCGTCAGGAGAAAATCGCGGAGCGAATGGGATTCCGGACACCGTGATGAGTTCCCGCGAATCCGTTCCGTCCGGATTGCACATATACAGAGTCGATTGCTTTGCATATACGATGTGTTGGCCATCGGGAGCCCAAGTGGCGGCGTGAGCCAGAATGTTTCCCACAGGCCGGAGGGAGCCCGCGGGCAGCGGTAATATCCAGACCGGCCACTCTGTTTCGGAGCCCTCGGCTTCCCCTTTCACCAGTAATTCAGACCTTCCGGGAAAGAAATCGTAAACGTCGGCGCTCGCGAGCGATACGGGGACAGGCGCAGTCTCTCCGCCTGAAGT
>JBAVUV010000264.1:0-1754 GCA_049696955.1 Candidatus Sulfotelmatobacter sp.
GAACAAAGCCGAAAAGTGCGCGAGACGCACCGAGGAAATTGTGGCTGAGGGCTAGTCGAGGGTTGGGGGACCGGGAATGCAAGTTACTGGACAAGAGAGACCAGAAGGGACTGCAACCGAGCGCCAAGGGAATGGATTTGAACCGAAAGCTCGTGTCCAGTCTGCCCTGCGCGCGATCTCCATCCTTTTAACTGTGTCCCACAGCCCTGACGGTCTGCGCGTGAAAGATATTACCGAGAAGCTGGGTCTGTCGCGGCAAGTCACATACCATCTGATCCATACTTTGCAATCGACAGGGATCCTCCGCAAGAACGAGAACAATCGCTATGTTCTAGGCTTGGCAGCAGTTGCCATCGCCGAGGGGTTCCACCGCCAGTTGGCACCGCCGGAACATCTCGGGGGGCGGGTCCGTTCGGTCGTGGATGCGACTGGTGAGGCTGCTTACGCTAGCGGCTGGGTCGCCGGCGAAGTGGTCGCGCTATATACCGCCCGCGGGCAATCACCAGTGGGAGCTGCACAGGTTCCACTCGGCTACAGCGGGTTCGCTCACGCCCGCGCGGCCGGCAAGCTTCTGCTCGCCCTCGCCGATCCGGTCGCAGTTAAGGCCTACCTGGAAACCCACACTTTGGAGCCTCGGACTTCGCGGACCATTACTGCTGTCGGGGCTTTATTCGAAGAGTTCAATCGGATTCGAGATCGCGGATATGCGATTGATAATGAAGAATTTGACGAGGGCCTGAGCTGCCTGGCAGTGCCCTTCGAGGGGCTCAATGGCCGTTTTGTGCTCGGTATTTCCGTGCCCAGCAGCCGCTTCGATCAAAACTTCAATCATTACCTTTCCGCTCTCACCGCCGCCGCACGCCTCAACTTCTAAAAGCGCTTCGAGCACGTTCTAAAAGCGCTTCGAGCACGGCAGCTCGAGCTGAAACAGGCTTTCGCCGAGGTCATAGCCGCTGCTATGTCGGCTCCAGGTGTCAGCATATGAATTTATTATATTCTATTGACAATTTGCCGCTCGGATCATTACCTTAAACACGACCGAGGCAAGTCCCATTACTGAAAATCAAATTTGGAGCGCAAACCAAAAGCTCATAAGGATCAGTTCATGTCCATACCTAATGTCCTGTTGAGTAGCCAAGACGAATCTGCTTCTGAGCATTCTTATCTGCTTGACGCGCTGAAAAAGATGATCGAGATTCGGACCTTGGAACAGCGAGTGCTCGAATTAAGCCAAGCCGTTCCTCCCCAGGTTGTGGGGTCCGCGCATTTGTGTGCCGGCCAGGAGGCGGTTGCGGTCGGTGCGGTCGCGGCTCTGGGCGAAAAAGACCAAATTGTCAGTACGTATCGCGGACACGGTTGGGCGTTGGCATCGGGGCTTCCCCTCGACCAGGTGCTCGGAGAAATCTGCCAGAAGAGCATCGGAATTAACCAGGGGCGCGGCGGCTCAGCGCATATGATGGCGCCCTGGACCCGGTTTATCGGCGAAAACTCGATTATCGGGGCCGGCTTGCCGATTGCCTGCGGTATCGCAGAAGCCAATCGGTTCCATAAGAACGGCCAAATCGTAGTCGTCTCCCTGGGGGATGGCGCTTTCAACCAGGGCTCGACCCATGAAGGCCTTTCATGGGCTGCAGTACGCAATCTGCCAATAATTGTCATTTGCGAAAACAACGGGTGGGTGGAGATGACCCGCACGACGGAAGTTTATAAAGTGAGCCGCATCGCCCAGCGCGCCTCTGGCTACGGGATGACAG
>JBAVUV010000265.1:0-3348 GCA_049696955.1 Candidatus Sulfotelmatobacter sp.
TGGGAGCCCGAAGAGTTGAACTGGGGACCTGAGGGCACGTGGCTCGCGGACGAGCGCTATTCCGGGGATCGTGACCTCGAGAATCCACTCGGCGCGGTGCAGATGGGCTTGATCTACGTGAACCCGGAAGGGCCGAATGGTAAGCCCGATGCCATCGCTGCGGCGCGCGACATTCGGGAAACATTCGGGCGCATGGCGATGAACGACGAAGAAACGGTTGCACTCGTTGCCGGCGGTCACACCTTCGGCAAAACCCACGGCGCTGGCGTTCCCGCTGATTATGTGGGCAACGAACCAGAAGGCGCCAACATTGAGGATCAAGGCTTCGGATGGAAGAATAAACTTGGCAAAGGTCATGGTGGTGACACGATCGGCAGTGGACTGGAAGTCATTTGGACCACGACGCCCACGAAGTGGAGCAACAACTTCTTCACCAACCTGTTCGCCTACGAATGGGAACTGACGAAGAGTCCCGCCGGTGCGCATCAGTGGACACCGAAAAATGGTGCGGGTAAAGCTACGGTGCCGGACGCGCACGATCCATCTAAGCGACACGCGCCATCGATGCTAACCACGGACTTGGCTTTGCGCTTCGATCCTGCTTACGAAAAGATCTCGCGGCGCTTTTACGAGCATCCGGATCAGTTCGCGGATGCTTTTGCCAAGGCGTGGTTCAAGCTCACGCACCGCGACATGGGACCGATCCCGCGCTACCTTGGGCCGCTGGTTCCGAAGGAGCCGCAGATCTGGCAAGACCCTATTCCCGCCGTGGATCACAAATTGATCGATGAGCAGGACGCGGCTGCGCTGAAGGCGAAGATCCTCGCCTCCGGACTGACAATCTCCCAACGGGTCACGACTGCGTGGGCATCGGCTGCTTCATTCCGCGGCTCCGACAAGCGCGGTGGGGCGAACGGGGCGCGCATTCGCCTCGCGCCACAAAAAGATTGGGAAGTGAACCAGCCGGCGGAACTGGCGAAGGTTCTGTCGAAGCTGGAGGCGATCCAACGAGAGTTCAACAGCTCGCAGTCCAACGGGAACAAGGGGAAGAAAGTCTCGCTGGCCGACCTGATCGTTCTGGGCGGCTGCGCAGCCGTCAAGGAAGCTGCGAAGAAGGCCGGATACGACGTGAAAATTCCCTTCACGCCGGGACGCACGGATGCTTCGCCGGAGCAAACCGACGTGCACTCCTTCGCCGTGATGGAGCCGGTCGCCGACGGGTTCCGCAACTATCTCCGCAGCGGACAGGTTCTGTCGGCTGAGGAGTTGCTGGTGGATCGGGCGCAGTTGCTGACGCTGACTGCTCCCGAGATGACGGTTCTCATCGGCGGCCTGCGCGCGCTAGGTGCGAACTTCGGGCAGACCAAGCACGGCGTCTTGACCAACCGGCCGGAGACTTTGACGAATGATTTCTTCGTCAACCTGCTCGACATGAAGACGCAATGGCAGTCCAATGGATCTGAAGGCGTGTATGAGGGGCGCGATCGCGCAACCGGCAAACCGAAGTGGACCGCCACGCGCGTCGATCTTGTCTTCGGCTCTAACTCCCAACTGCGCGCACTCGCAGAAGTTTACGCCTCGAACGACGCGAAGGAGGCATTTGTGAAGGATTTCGCGGCTGCGTGGAACAAGGTGATGAACCTTGATCGCTACGACCTTGCCTAAGGTCGGCAAAAATAACGTCGGCGTTCGTGGCTTGCGGAGGCGCATCGCCTCCGCAAGCCACATTTACCGATAGGCGCAGCAATTCGATACCGACCGAGGTTGTCGCTCGGAGAGATTGCCATCTGCGTTCGGCCTGGCGATGAGAGAAGCTTCAGCAGTCCCTCAATATTCCCTTCGTATTTCCTTCTGCATTAGGACGCAATCGTAACGACAACGAAACTTCCCGGTCAACTCTGTCGCATCCCTATAAACCAACCCCACGGCCACTGCAAAAAGACTATACCGTATACTTATGGACAATAGAATCGTATCTCATATACACTTGCGACTTCTGTCTCAATCGAGTGATTTTTCGAGGTCGGAATGCGCAGGACCTTTCTGTTTATCGCGGCGGTTTTTCTTATACTTTCGTCATCCTTGACTTTTGCCCAGACCCAAACGGAAGCTAGCCTTTCCGGCGTGGTCACGGACCAAACCGGCGCAGCCCTTCGCGATGTCGAGGTGAGAATCAAGAACGTCGACACAGGTGCAACGCGTACGATCGCAACCCACGGCGGGGGGCACTATCAGGCGTCCGGCCTGCGTCCGGGACTCTTCGAGATTCGAGCGTCAAAACAAGGGTTCGCCGACGAAACGCGCATGGGAATCAACTTGGCAGTTGGCCAGGAAGCCACGGTCGACATTAAGATGCAGCTGAAGACCCCCGACGCCTGCGCGAGCGGCCACGAGTTCGCCACCACCGATTGCACGCTGACCTGGCATGGCATCACGCTGTACGGTGCGTATGACGTCGGCCTCGGCTGGGTTAGCCACGGCTTGCCCGTGAACGGCTATAACTATGAAGGCGAATCTCTGGTGAACCGAAACGGCTATCAACATCGATTCCTCGTCGCACCGAACAACCTGCAGCAAACGGGTCTGGGCATCAGGGGTAAAGAAGAGTTTGCGCATGGCTGGTCGGTTGTGTTCAACGCTTCCACTGGCATCAATCCGCAGTCCGGCCTGCTCGCCAGCGCGCCAGCCACCGACACCGCCAACAACGGCCTTCCCAGGAGCAGTTATTCGGAAGCCATCGACGGCGCGCGCGGAGGCCAACCCTTCAATGACGAATTCTATGGCGGTGTATCGTCCCCGATTTTCGGCACGCTGACCTTCGGTCGTCAGCGCTCTCTCGGCACCGATGCGATGCTGCTTTACGATCCGGCCATCGGCGCCTATGCCTTTTCCTACATCGGATATAACGGCACAATGGCCGGCGGCGGCGACACCGATGACAGCCGTTGGGACGACGCCCTGAAGTATCGCTTCATCTATGGCCCGGTCCATTTCGGCGCGATGTATAAATTCGCCAATGGTTCTGCCGGATGCTACTCGGCCTCCGCAACCTGGACTGCCGCCACTTGTACGCCGGAGCAGGCGCATAACAACGCCTATGGATTCGACCTCGGCGGAACCTCTGGCAAGTTCTCGGCCGACCTCGTCTTCCAACAGTACAATCAGGCGATCAGCGTATTGAACCCCCTGCTGGGGCCTCAGAGTCCGACGCAGCCATATCAATCCACCACCGACAGCATTAATACAAACCCCATCACGGGGGTCAATCTGATCGACCCAAACAACACCGTATATGGCATCGTGACCGACAACCGCGCAGTTATGGTTGCTGCCAAGTATGTGTGGGAC
>JBAVUV010000266.1:0-1910 GCA_049696955.1 Candidatus Sulfotelmatobacter sp.
CACAGCCGGGGCAGTATCGGGCGGTTGTTGATACGGCGGTTCCACAGGATGAGCAGGCAGGCATGAAATTTATTGGTACAGTCTACCGCGTTAAGCGCAGAAGAGTGGAGTGGAGGAGAGTAACTCAGTTTGGGCCCGCGCTGAGGATTGGTTCGTTGTGTGCGAAGCCTGAACGCCGGGTTGTATTACCATCCAAACGATGGGTTCGCGTTTTTTTCATTTTCTCAATGACCCTCTGGTGCTGTTGTGCCTGGCTGCGGGGCTGCTCGCGTTTGTGGTGCAGTCCGGCGAGTTGGGTACAGCGGATACGATGCACCGCCTGCAGACCACGCACTGGCTGTGGACTTCCGAACCGCAGGTTTTTCCCAACGAATATCCCGAGTTCGGTTTGCACGGGCGCGGAGGCCAGCTCTATAGCTGGTATGGCATTGGTCAATCCTTGTTGATGCTTCCCGCTGATCTGGTGGGCACGTGGATTTCTCATTGGAAGATATTTGCGGACTATACCGATGATCCCGCGGTGCGCAGCATCGTGGTGAGCTACAGCACGAACATTCTGGTGAATGTGCTAACCGTGCTGATTGCCTTTCGCCTGCTTTGCCAGTTCCGGTTCACGGTGCGGGAATCGATATTTGGTTTGCTGGCGCTGCTGTTTTGCACGACGCATTTGCACTACACGCAGAACATGATGGAAAACAACTACATCATGCTGCTGGCGCTGGCGGGATTTTCTTTTCAATATGAGTGGTTGCGAACCGGGAGCCGACGCGCGCTCTGGGTCGGCTTCGCGGCGTTGGGACTGAACTTGCTCACGCGGCTGACGACTGGACTCGACTTAATAGCGGCGGGAATTTTTCTGCTTCTCGCACTTTGGTTTGAGCAGGCGCCCGGACCCGAACTGTGGCAGAAGTTTGTGGCGTACTGCAAGGTTGCGGCTCCGGTATATGTGTTCTTTATTCTGGTGGACCGGCTCTATCAGTTCTACCGTTTCGGATCGTTCACCAATACGTACGTGTCGTTGTTTGCGAAGGAGCAGCGCTTGCAGGATCCAACGCTGCCGTCGAATTTTCCCTGGAGCACGCCTTTCTTCGAAGGCTTTCTGGGGCCGTTTTTCAAGCCGGAGAAGTCGATTTTTCTTTTCGATCCGCTTTTGGTGCTGGCGATTGTGCTGCTGGTAATTCTGTGGAAACGGCTGTCGCCGGAGGTTCGTGCCTATGGTGTGACTTCGCTTCTTCTGGTGCTTGGTTACATTTGCTTTTACGCGAAGTACACCTATTGGGCGGGAGATTTTGCCTGGGGTGACCGGTATGTGTCGACTTCCGTGGAAATGGCGGCGCTTCTTTCTGTGCCGTTGTTGCTGCGTTACCGCGCGACTATGAGCGTATGGATATGGCGTGCCGGGATGGTGCTGATCGCGGTGAGTCTGGTGATTCAGCTTGCTTCGCTCGCGTTCTGGTTGCCACTGGAGATTTATCAGATGGAAACGCTGGGGCATCCGACCTTTGTGATTGCGCTACGCTTTAAGAACATTGCGGCGTTCGCGCTGGGCAAGATGGATGCGTGGGGATTGAACAATGAATCGATGACTCAGGATGCGTGGGATTACGTGCATATCACGACTTGGAATTTTCTGCCGTTCTTGTTGCGTAGAGTTGGGGCGGCGCCCAGGTGGGTCGTGGACTTGGCGTTTGTGGTTTGGGGAGCGGGAATTGCAGCGCTGGCATGGGTTTGCGGTAGGCTGTTCCTCCTGTCTGGTAGAATGGTAGAACATGAAGGTGGAAGGTAGAATAATGAGTTTAAACATTAAAGATGAGGAAGCACATCGGATGGCGCGGCAGCTGGCCAGGTTGACGAAAGAGAGCATGACCGCGGCCGTGCGCGAAGCATTGCGCGAGCGGTTGGAGCGGGTC
>JBAVUV010000267.1:0-4059 GCA_049696955.1 Candidatus Sulfotelmatobacter sp.
ACGTGCTCAAAGCCCAAGGATTCGCGGTAAGCGGCTTCGGTCAGGACAACCTTTTCGTAAAAGCCACGGGTACGGTCGGGTTGGTGCAGAGCGCGTTTAACGTAGAGCTGCATCAGTACAACCTGAAAGGGCGCAACTTCCGCGCCAGCAGCCGCAGCGCGACCTTGCCGCCTGCGCTGGCACCCCTGGTGAGCGCCGTCGGCGGCCTGTCGGACCTTAATCCGGAGCCACAGATCGCACGTGTCAGTAACAAAGCCGTGGCAACCATAGTGCGGCAAACCGATGCCGAGGGCCTACCCTCGAAGCCGTTGCCACTTTCAGCAGCTCCGGACGGACTGTACTTCTCCGAGCAGTGCTTCTACGGGCCGACCGATGTGAATTTCTCTTCCGCGACTGCTACCGCAACCTACAAGGGGAACCGTTACGGCGCCCCCATCACCAGCGGACCGCCGAACGCTCCGCCTTGCGGCTACCAGCCGAGCGAAATGCAGACGGCTTACAACCTCACGCCTCTGTATAAGGCAGGTCTCACCGGCGCAGGCACGACTGTCGCCATCGTCGACGCTTACGGCTCAACAACTATAGCCCAGGATGCAGCGGCATTCTCACAGTTAATGGGACTTCCGCCGCCGAACCTCACCGTCATTGGCGTCCCGACCGAGTCGAATTATTCGACCGATGCGAATGCTTCCTGGGCGACCGAGACGACCCTCGATGTCGAGTGGGTACATGCGGTCGCCCCGGGCGCGAAGATCGTTCTGGTGATTACGCCAACCAATTCCTTCGACGACCTGTTCACGGGCGACCTCACCGCGGCATCGGTGCGGGGGGTGGTGTCGATCTCCAACAGCTGGAGCGGTTTCGATATCGGAGTCGCCGGCGATTCAGAGTTCTACAGCGCCATCGATAACATTTTCAAGTCAATCGGCGCGGCTGGCGAGTCGATTCACTACAGCACCGGGGACAACGGCAACAACGCCAGTCAGCTCGGAGGGCTGTACACCTCTACCGGTTGGCCCGCAAGCTCGCCGTACGTGACTGGAATCGGGGGAGTGAGCGTTGCTCTTGACGCCGCAAAGCACATCTCCTGGCAGACGAGCTGGGGCACGAACTTAACCGAGATATCGGATACAGCCGCGCTCGGCAATCCGCCAATTGATCCTCCCAACAACGAGGGATTCGTCTATGGCGGCACAGGAGGTGTGAGCGACATCTACCCGAAGCCGGCTTACCAGTTCGGCCTGCCCGGGGATCGCCGGCTCACGCCTGACATTTCCTGGGTGGGGGACCCGTATACCGGGGTGGAGATCATCTTCACTGCGGACGCACAGGGCGATTTGGGAATCGAGGTGATTGGCGGTACGAGCGTGGCGTGTCCGATGTTCTCGGCGCTGTGGGCGATTGCCAACCAAAATGCTCACCATCCGCTGGGACAGGCGGCGCCGCTTCTGTATCGGCTGCCACCAGGCGCGATTACCGATGTCGTGAACGTGACCTCCGCGCACAATGTCACGGGTACGATCCACGATGCGGGTGGAACTGACCCGATCAATTCGTGGGAACTGGCAGCGCCGCTCCAGGACCTGCCCAGTTTTATCAGCGCGTTGTATAACAGCCCGTTCTCCACACGCTGGTTCGTCATCACGTTCGGTCTCGATTCCACGCTTCCCACTGGACCCGGCTGGGATCCAGCGACGGGGCTGGGGACTCCGAACGGATGGAACTTTGTGCAAGCCGTATCGGGCTTTAGGCACTGACGCGCGGTCGTTCCAGTCATCACCCCGGAGAAGGCTGCCCCACCTGTCGCGGTTTTCGACAGGTGGGGACCACCGGCGATGGTGTATGTGTGCCGGCTGAAGCCAAATGAACATTCGTCGGCGCTTCCGGGCATTGGTGGCGACGAAGGGAATAGGAACTTTAAGGTCCGTGGTTCCCACTCGTCGAAAAACGCGACGAATGGGGCAGCCTCGGTCTTCCTCGGGAGTCCTCGACTATGCCGAGGGCTCCACTTCTTCAGGATGACAAGCCTTTGAGATAGTCCTGCACGGTCAGGGCGTTACTTTCGAGTGCGTTAGGCTGCGAGGGTGGTTCCCAAAACCAGCTCCTACCCTGATACTGGTTGTTTGGGAACAAGCGAGGTCCAAATGAAAGCTTGGGGTTTGGGTATCGTCTTTCTGATGAGCGTGGGCGTAACTGCTCGGGCCCAGGACGATTCTGCGATGGTAACGTCGAAAATTGTCGCAATGGAAAAAGCCTGGAACCAGGCGTTCAAGCTTCGTGACGCAAAGGCTATCGATGGGATACTCGCTGACGATATCGTCCTCATCAATGACGACGGCAGCCTGCAGACCAAGACCGATTTCCTGAATCTGATCCATTCGGCGAAGGCCTCTGAAGAAGAGCAGGTCACGCCGGAATCGATCAATGTGCATGTACAAGGAGATGTAGCAATCGCCACAGGTGTGTTTCGGTCGAAGGGCATTAAAGGCGGGAAGGCGTATTTGCGGCAAGACCGATTCGTTGATACCTGGCTGAAGAAAAACGGTAGCTGGGTTTGCGTATCCGCATCGGCGACACCGGTGCTGCATTGAGCTGAGGTCGGGAACCCTCACCCTCCCCGTCATCGTCGGCTTAAGCTTCCTTAGGGTTGGTTGCCGGGGCCGCCGGACAAGCCGCACTGTTTCCACAGCTTTTCCCAATTCCAGAGGCCGGACATCACATTGATCGACAAGGGAAAGCCGAGCTGATGCGCCAGCATACTCACCTGCCCGCGATGGTGGGCTTCGTGAGCAAGCATGTAGCACAGCATTTCCGGGCCAACCGGCCAAGGCTTCGCCCAGCCGTCTCTGCAAAACTTCTCGATACGGCCACCACCTCCGCCGAGCGCTTCAGCGAGCATTTCCCCGCAGCGAGCGGCGCTCTCGGCCAATCCCGCGCGGGCCTGGCGCGGCGTGCAGCGGGCGCGGTTGAGCTGCGGCGGGATCTTAAGGTGCGGAGCTGTAAGCCTGATCCACTTGGTGCGAACATTGTGCATGTGACTGAAGATCGCCGCAATGGTGCGGACGTTGCCCGGCGGCTTGGCTCTCCAGGCAGCAGGGTCAAGATGTTCGATGAGCATCTGGTTCATGCGATCATTGGCAGCAAAGATCTGCGCTGCGGTTTGGCCGAGCGGAGAAGGAGCGAGTTGAGGATAGGCGGGTTGAGGATAGGCGGGTTGAGTATTGGCCTGGGTCAGACGCTTGGTCACGGCTCTTGCTCCTCGGCCTATCATACTTCCGGGCGGTCGGCTAACCGGAAAATATCCGGCCGAACAACTTGCTGCGGGCGCATCCTTAATTGACATCTTCTGACGCCGTCGCAGATACTGCAATCTGCGCATGTAGGATGCAACGGCACATCGCCGAAGGGCAATGCCCACCTACGATCTCATCGTGGAGGCCTACATGCCCAATTTAGAGAACCTCAAGAAGCAAGCCAAGCTCATATTGCGGTGGCATCGCGAAGGCCACTATCCCGTCGCCGCACAAATCCGCGAGCATTTGCCCCGTTCCCTGAATATGCCTGACTCCGAGATTCTTGCGGCGAGCTTTAAGCTGAGCGATGCGCAGGAAATCGTCGCAAGACAGCAAGGCTTCAATAGTTGGCAAGCCCTGAAAGCCGGACCTTCGACCAAGTCGCCTAAGGTGAAGTCACCGCCATCGAGAGCAAAGATTGTCAGCGCAGAGCCGCAACTATTCGTCACCGATGTCGAGAGATCGTGCGAATTTTTCCGCGAGAAGTTAGGCTTTTCGCTTGTATTCAGTTATGGCAAACCTCCCTACTATGCACAGGTGGCTCGCGACGCGGCCCGCCTCAATCTGAGGTATGTCGAGCGGACAGTAATCGAGTCGATGGTCCGCGATCGGGAGGAACTGTTGTCGGCATCTATGACCGTTGCTACAGCGGACGAGATCAAGCTGCTGTTTCTTGAGTTTCAGTCCGCTGGCGTCACCTTTCGCCAGAAACTGAAGAAGCAGCCGTGGGGCGCCAGGAATTTTTTCGTCAAAGATCCGGATGGGA
>JBAVUV010000268.1:0-6659 GCA_049696955.1 Candidatus Sulfotelmatobacter sp.
TTTGGGCGAGCGGCGAATTTGTTGAGATCTTGAGCACCGGCGCAATGGGATTTCCTGTCGGCGTCCCCAGCCCGGTGGTGAACAGAACAAGGTTGGCGCCTGCGCCCACCTGGGCGGTGACGCACTCTACGTCGTTGCCCGGCGTGCACTGGAGATTTAATCCTGGCGCGGTGGAGTACTCAGGATAATCGAGCACCGCAGTCACCGGCGAGGCTCCGCCCTTCCTGGCCGCCCCAGCGGACTTCATGGCGTCGGTCACCAATCCATCCCGAATGTTTCCCGGCGAAGGATTCATATCGAAGCCCGAGCCCACGGCTTTTGCCCGGCTCGCATAGTCACGCATCAATTGCATGAACCGATCGGCGACAGCCTTGTTGGTGCAACGATCGACCAATTCCTGCTCGACGCCGCACAGTTCGGGAAATTCGGAGAGCAGGCTCCTGCCCCCAAGAGCTGCCAGCGCATCCGACACCCAGCCAACAGCGGGATTCGCAGATATCCCGGAAAACCCATCCGACCCACCGCACTTCAAACCCACGCATAAGTGAGAGAGAGAAGCGGGGGCACGCTGACTTCTGTTCGCCTCCGTGAGCCCGATGAACGTGGACTGGATGGCTTCCGAAAGCATCTTGAATTCGGAGCCGCTCTGTTGCTGCTCAAATACAAACAGAGGCTTGCTGAAATGCGGATCGCGCCGGGCGATCTGTTCCTGGAGAATTGCAACTTGTGAATTCTGGCATCCCAGACTGAGCACAGTCGCTCCCGCAACATTCGGATGATGGATGTACCCCGCAAGCAGTCCGCAAAGATTGTTGGCATCTTCACGCGTTCCACCGCACCCACCCTCATGCATCAGAAATTTTATCCCGTCAACATTCTCAAGAACCTTGGGACGGGCGGGTGAGTTAGAGCTTGGTTTCAGCGCGTGGGTCTCGACGTTTTCCGTTTTGCCTTCTGCAAAAAGCCTGACAAGTTCCGCTACTTGTTGCCGATAAATGTTCGGTTGTGCAAAACCCAGTTCCTCCTGGAACGCCTGTTTCAGCACGGCAATATTTCTGTTCTCACAGAAAACCAGCGGCACCACCAACCAATAGTTTCGCGTGCCGACCTGCCCATCTGGCCGGTGGTATCCGCGGAAGGTTCGCTGCCGCCACCGCGACACATCGGGAGGAATCCACTCGTATCGCAGTGAACTCTCGGAGTAGCGCGAGGCCTCGTGGCGTACATTGCGCGTTGTCAGGACTTCCCCGGCTTGGATCGGTTCTCTCGCTTTGCCGACGAGAACACCGTACATCACGACGTCATCACCGGCGGATAGATGCTGCGTGCCAAACTTATGTTTGGCCGGCACATCCGACGTGAGAATGTAGACACGGTCCGAGTAGGTGATGCGCTCGCCCTTGTGCAGATCGGTGAGTGCAATCAAGACATTGTCTTTGGGGTCGATCTTCAGAACGCTATTCTGCATTCGCAGTCCCGTGCTGCCGTGTGAGGCCGAGTCACGCCGGCCGCATTTAACCGGGCACTCATCCGACTCATCAGTGTAATCTGTCCAGTCGCCAGCGAGTACCGAGACCTTAACTTTCAGGCCGCGAGACCAATCGTGCTTTCGATCCTGTCCCCGTCTGGAGCCGCATGGGCGCGGCTTGTGGACGTTCGAGTTCTTGTATAATTCCCCAACCTTCACCGCGGAACGCGGTCGGGGTAACTGGAGAAAGAAGCCAAGAAATGGTGTTGAAGGTTTTCAATGACAAGAATTCGTTGGCAAATGCGGCTGCGCAGAAGGCGGCAGCTGCGATCCACGGCGCAATCCGGGACCGTGGCCAGGCACGCGTCATAGCCGCCACAGGCACGTCTCAGTTCGAGTTCCTTGCTGCGCTCACCGAGTCCGCCGATGTCGATTGGGGACGAGTCGAAGTGTTTCACCTTGATGAATATATCGGCCTGCCTGCGACCCATCCTGCAAGCTTTCGCAAGATACTTCTCGAACGCTTAGTGAATAAAACCGGAATCGCGAAGTTTCATCCCCTCGACGGCGACGCGCGCGATGTTTCCGAGGTCATCCGCCAGGTCGGCGAGGCACTCGCATCTGTGGCAGTGGACATCGCGTTTGTCGGCATCGGTGAGAACGGTCATCTTGCCTTCAACGATCCGCCAGCGGACTTCGAAACCGAAGAGCCATACCTGATTGTCAACCTTGACGAAGCCTGCCGCCGCCAACAGGTCGGAGAAGGCTGGTTCGGCGACATATCAGAGGTTCCCAGGCAGGCAATCTCGATGTCGATACGGCAGATCCTGAAGGCGAAAGAGATTCTGGCGGTGGTGCCCGATTCGCGAAAGGCGCAGGCCGTGAAGGCCTGCTTCGAGGGCGAGGTCAGTCCGATGGCGCCTGCATCGATTCTGCGCACGCACGCCAATACCAACGTGTATCTCGACAAGGAGTCCGCCAGTTTGCTCAGTTCGGTATTAGAGACCTCCGCATAGGGTCGCGGGAGAAGACCCCAGACTCACTCACAACTCATTCAGCACCGACATGGATACCGCCGGGCAGTCGACGTCACGCAACCCACGCTCGATCCCCGGCCTACGCTGGTGGATCGGCGGACTGCTGTTTGCCTCCACCGTCATTAATTACATCGACCGCCAAACGCTCTCCTGGCTCGCTCCCTATCTCCAATTCCAGTACCACTGGACCAATAGCGACTATGCCAATCTGGCGATCGCTTTCCGCGTCGCGTACTCCATCGGGCAGACGGTGTTCGGCAAACTCATGGATCGAATCGGCACGCGCCGAGGTCTCACATTTAGCGTCCTCGGATACTCGATCGTCTCGATGCTGACTTCGTTGGCGAGTGGATTTTATAGCCTCGCTTCTTTCCGCTTCCTGCTGGGCGCCGGCGAATCCGCCAACTGGCCAGCCGCGACGAAAGCCGTCTCGGAATGGTTTCCGAAACGTGAACGCGGCCTGGCAACGGCGATCTTTGACAGCGGTTCCTCCATCGGAGCGGCGATTACCCCTTACCTCACTTATGCGATCTACTCGCGATGGGGATGGCGTCCCGCGTTCATGGTTCCCGGCGCTCTCGGTTTCCTTTGGCTCATCGCCTGGCGATGGCTTTATTATCCGCCAGAAATCCACCCGCTTATCAGCGAGGCCGAACTCGGCATGATCGTGGCCGACAAGCGTGATGCGGATGCACAACAGGAGGGCACGGCCCGTCCGCGCTGGCGCGACCTGCTGAAACTGCCGCAAACCTGGGGGACGATCATCGCGAGAAGCTTTACCGACCCGGTTTTCTTTTTCATCGCCGAGTGGTTCCCCATCTATCTGGTCGCAAAGGGAATTGAACTGAAAACCAGCCTCATCGCGGTGTGGATACCGTTCGTCGCCGCCGACGCGGGCAGTTTTTTCGGCGGAGCAGTGTCGGGCCACTTGATCAAGCGAGGATGGTCGGTGGGGGCGGCCCGCAAGGCCGTGATGATTTACGGCGCGATCGGAGTGACGCTGCTCATCCCTACGATCTTCACAACTGACCTTTATCTGATTTCCTTCCTCTTCGCATTTGCGACCTTTTCCTACGCCGGGTTCACGATCATGGCAAACGTGTTGCCGTCCGACCTTTATTACAGCGAATCGGTGGCGTCGGTGAGCGGCCTCAGCGGCACCGGCGCCGGGATCGGAACCATCGTAGCCTTCAAGTTCATCGGTTATTTGTCCGACGCGCGGCGAGCCACCGGAACTCATTCCTTCGATCCGATCGTCATTGTCGCGGGCCTGGTTCCGTTCGTCGGAATGCTTCTTGTGTTGTTGCTGGTCCGCAATACGCAGGCCACCAACCAGGGGCTGGTCCGCCGAATTTGAGTGGTCCGAGTTGTTCACGACAATGCTGTCTGCAAAATTGTTTTGGCCCGGTCATTTTGCGAGACGCGTGGCCTTCGGCTATAGCCGGCCGAGATGGTCCGGATATTTGGCCTGCAACCCGCTGATCAGAAGTTCGAACTCGGGAAGACTTCTCAAACTCGCGAGGCTGGGATCTTTCAGGAAGTAAGGCCAGCAAGCGAAGCCGGTGCTGACGCTCCGTTCCAGCCACTCAAAAGCAGTTTCGCGCCTCCCGGTGAGGGCGAGCGTGCAGGCGATCTGATAGTACGTATGGTGCGAGTGCCCGAAGGATTTGGGGCTCGAACAGGCTCTGGTCACACATTCGATGGCCGCATCTCGATTCCCCACCAAGGCGTAGAGCAAGCCCTCCAGGCTGATGATGAGCGGTTCATTCGGCACGAGCTGCAGTGCTTCGTCGATCCGGAGCCTGGCTTCCTTCCAGTCCCCAGTCATCAGGGCAGGGAACGGAGCAAAGTAAATGGCGTACTTGTTGCCCGGACTTTCCGCCCGCCAGGTTTGAATCTGCTGACGCGCCAGATCGTATTCCTGGCTCCAAACATAAACTTGTACGACGCTCGGGCTAACCGCCTTCCGGGGTTGAAAAGGCCGTCCCCTTTCAAACATCGCGCGCGAGTGATCGAGCAGTCCGATATGTGCCAGGATGCTGCCCAAACGGTTGTAGGCATGAGGCAGATTGTTCTGCAGAGCCAGAGCCCGCTTGAGATCGGCAATCGCCTCCAGATGCTGAAAGTTTTTCGACGGTCCCCAGAGTAGAAACGCGCGCGCGACGTGGCCTTCGGGAAGACTCGCGTCAATTTCGAGCGCCCGCCGGCAGTGGAATTCCGCTTTCTCCAGCCACACGCTGGCTGGGTCGAATTCGAAATGGCGGGTTGTGCAGGCGAAGGATAGGGTCGCATGAGCGAGGGCAAACGTGGGATCGCGAGTTACAGCATTGGTTAAATGGTGGCTCGCTTGATCCATCATCGACGCATCGCCGGAGGCCGTGATCCGATAGCCGCGCATGAATTCCGCATATGCCATCGGATCGCTGCTGTAGCGTGGGCGCTGCTCAACCGCCGCCGGACGATACGAACTGTTCAGTGCGCGGCTGATCTGCTTTGCAATATCAACTTCGAGACCCGCAAGGTGATCCATGTCGATGTCGCACCTCTTCGTGAAGCTGGGGCGCTGCAGGTAGGTGTCGAGCATTTCCAGCGAAAGGCGCCACTGCCCTTTTGACAACTGCATGGCGCCGTGTACAACAAAGCGCACCCCGAGTCGAGAGGCGATTTCCGAAGGCGTTAGTTCAAGCGGCAGGTTCAGGACTGCCGAAGTGGGCAGTACGTCCGCGCCCGATAGATTGCCGAGGAGCGAGACGAGCGCGTCCGCGAATCCGAGACACAAGCCTTGGTCGTCCGCCGCTTTCTCCAGCAGCAACAACGGCAACACGGCGACGGACGACCTCTCACCCAATTCGCTCCCATCTCTCCGGACGTCAGTGCGCACAGAGTTTCGTCCAGCATCGGAGAGTGGGTATTTCGCATCGATCACCCGAACCGGGCCGACGAAGCGATATCCTTTGCCGACTACCGTTTCAAGAAAGCGTGGCTTTTCGGCGTTGTCACCCAGCGCGGTACGAAGCTTGCGCACAATATTGTTGACGTTCTTTTCGGTATCGATAAACAGGTCGGAGCGCCACAGCTTCTTGACGATATCCTCCCGGCACACCATCTGCTCGCGGCGTTCAAGCAGAAAGATGAGCAAGTCCATCGGCTTCTTCTCGATTTTGATTCGCCGTCCGGAACGACGCAGTTCGTAGCGCCCCAAGTCGACTTCGACTTCGCAGGTACTCTGCTTTGCATGCCCCATGGAGAACCCTTGGCCAGCATTATCCAATAAAAATCAACAACTTGCGACGATATAAGAAAAATATATAAAGGCGATACCCGCTGCATTGTCAAGCTCTACCACCTCGCGAGATCATGCTCCGTCAAGAATCTCCGAGGAGACTCACATGAAAAAAACCCTGTTCATCGCCCTGGCAATCGTTGTGACTCTGTGCTTCGCAGGCCGGCTGGTTACAATTGCTGCACATCCCAGCGCTCACGACAAGAACACATTCACGCCCGAAGCAATTCCGTGGGGTCCGCCGCCACCCTTCATCGCCCCGGGCGCGCAACTGGCCGTAATCGAAGGCAACCCTGCTGCGTCCACCGGCGACTACACGATCCGCTTGAAAATGCCGGACGGTTATCGAATTGCACCCCACTGGCATCCCCTGCGCGAAAACGTCACGGTCATCTCAGGGACGTTCAAGGTTGGGATGGGAGACACCTTCGACAAGGACAAGATGGGATCGTTCCCCGCCGGCAGTTTCGCCTATCTCGATCCCGACATGCATCACTATGCGATGGCCTCCGGTGAAGTGATCGTGCAGGTACACGGAAGCGCGCCCTTGCAGTTTAACTACGTCAATCCCGCAGACGATCCGAGCAAGAGGTAAATCCTTGGCTCTTTGTCAGATTGATTCGGGGTAGCTGGTTTGCTAAGGTCGTTGTCATGTCCGAGCGGGTCACCTCCGAGCGTGTCATGTCCGAGCCTGCCCCCGAGCAGACAAGTGTCCAGATACGCGACTTGCTCGACTCCCTCTATCGCGTGGATTCGGGACGAATCCTGGCGACTCTGATCCGCTTGCTCGGCGATTTTGATCTTGCCGAGGAGGCGATGCACGAAGCCTTTGCGGCTGCGCTGAGCCTGTGGCCGACGAGTGGAGTACCCG
>JBAVUV010000269.1:0-3484 GCA_049696955.1 Candidatus Sulfotelmatobacter sp.
GGAAACCGCCTTCCGCCAGGCTCTCGACCGGGATCCGCGCTCGAACGATGCTCTTCGCGGCCTGATGAACACTTATGTAGCGCAAAAACAGATTGACACCGCGATTGCCGCGGCGAATTTCCAGATCGCCAAGGTCCAAGACAGCAGCGGGTTTTATGATCTCCTGG
The DNA here is from genome assembly GCA_049696955.1 of Candidatus Sulfotelmatobacter sp. Lineage (GTDB taxonomy): Bacteria > Acidobacteriota > Terriglobia > Terriglobales > Acidobacteriaceae > Sulfotelmatobacter. Next base: position 168 of record JBAVUV010000269.1, read on the forward strand.
GCACAATATTGTTCCAGCAGAAAAAGGATTTCACGGGAGCGGCAGCTGCGCTGAACAAAGCGGCTCAACTCGACAGCCACAACACCGATGCATTAATCAAACTCGGCGAAGTACAAGCGGCTGACGGGCACGTCGACCAAGCCATCGGTACCTATCGGCAGGCGCTCATGGATAACCCTCAGGAAGCCACCTTTTACGTCCTGCTGGGGCAGATTTTTCAGTCCCGGAAGGACTGGGCCAAGGCTGAAGACGCGTACCAAAAGGCATTGGGAATCAGGCGGGATGATCCCGTCGCCGCCTGTAACCTCGCCTATGTGATGGTTGAATCCGGCGCCAACCTCGACGTTGCCCTTTCGCTGGCGCAGACCGCACGACGCGGCTTGCCACAGTCGCCCGACGTCGCCGATACCTTAGGTTGGATCTACTATCAGAAAGGTGCTTATCACTCCGCAGTCGACTCCCTTCGGGAAGCGCTCAAGCTGGCTCAAGATAGCACTCCCGCGGAGAATTCCCGTTTTCACTATCATCTCGGAATGGCTTACGCGAAAAGCGGCCAGACTACGCTTGCTCGTCGGCAATTGGAAACCGCAGTGAAATTGAACCCCAATTCAGGCGACGCCGAGGATGCGAAGAAGGAACTTGCACAGCTGAAATCGTGACAAGTTTTGGCGAGAATCGTCGCCACTCACCACTCCCCGATCGAATTCGTGTCGGGCTGTCCTGGAAGGCAGTCCTCTGGCTCCGAGCGGAGACTACACCGTTCGCCTGAAAACAGTCACGATGGCTGACCATTTGCTTCCAGGACTGCTCGGCATTCCTGCCGAAGTAATGCAAATAATTTCTCCATGTGCTCCTGGCGCGTGCGGAAGTTTACCGGGTTGATGCGAAACCAGGATTTGCCTTTGAGTTCGGTTGTGGAAATCCAGAAGCGGCCGCTCTGCTCCACGCGCTGCGCGACCTCCGCATGCAAAGTCTTCGACTGCGCCTCACTGAGCCCTGGACCTTTGTAGCGAATGCAAATCGCCGACATCGGCGGGACGCTGGCCGGCTCAAACTCAGGATCTTTCTCAGCTAACGTGTGAAGATGCTTAGCCTGGCGCACATTGTTATCGATCCACTCTCCGATCTGGCGTGCGCCATATCGTTTAAAACTCATCCACACTTTCAGGCTGCGAAAACGGCGCGATTGCTCGAATCCGTGTACGTAATATTGATAGCGCTCATTCTCCTGGTCAAACTCATCGGTGAGGTAAGAAGGCTTCATGCCGAATGACGCGGTGAGGCGCCGCTGATCTTTCACCAGCACGGCGCCGGCATCGAGCGGAGCATAGAACCACTTGTGAGGATCGATGGTGATGGAGTCTGCGAGTTCGAGTCCGCGGTTGCGCATCCGCCATTCGTGGGAAAGCAACATCCCTCCGCCATATGCCGCGTCTGCATGCAGCCACATGCCTTCCCGATCGGCGATGCGCCGTAGTTCGCGGATATCATCGACTGCCCCGGTATTGGTTGTTCCGAACACTCCCACAATGCACATTGGACGAATGCCATTTTTCTTGTCTTGCGCAATCGCCTCCTCAAGAGCGTCAATCCGAACCTGAAATTCAGAATCGGTTGGCAGCGCACGCAGCGCATTTCGGCCAAGGCCGATGCAATCGACAGCTTTGTCGACCGAAACGTGCCGCTCCTCGGAGACGTAGACCGCCCAGCGGTCTTGTATCCCGTCATACTGCCCGCGGTCGCGCGTCACCGCATCACGGCCGAGCTTAAGCCCGATGAAATTCGCCATCATACCGCCGCTGGTGAGATTGCCTCCGGCATTTTCATCGTAGCCGCACAGGTCGGTCAGCCAGCGTACGACTCTCCGCTCCATGGCAACAGCCGAAGGGCCGATCGAATATGCGCCGACGTTCTGATTGATGGCGGAGCAGATAAAATCTGCGATGACACCCACGGGATTTGGCGATGGAGTGATCAATCCCATATATCCGGGATGGCCGACGTTGGTGCAATAAGGGAGCAGCTTGTCTTTAAGTTCGCCCAGCACGCTATCCGGTGAACTTGGATCCTGAGGCAGCGGTTCCGTGAATAGGCGGTTCACCGTGCGCGCGTCAACGTCAGGAAATACGCGCTTTTCCTCGATCTGATCGAGATAGTCGGCCAGCAGGTCGACGACCTGGTGGCCTAACTCGCGAAATTCTTTCTGGTCCATTCTTAATCACCTGGCGATTATTTTACGGTGCGAGCCGATGGCGACACTCCGTTTCTTGCCGTCAAACCATAAACGGATCGCTTCTCGGAAAAAGTGTTCCTTCAGTTCTTAGGCAAATCCACGCCAGAGAATTTCTGGCAGGCCTCGAGCAGTTGTTCCTGACGTTCCGTATCGTGAGTGACGGGCATCGGTTTTCTTGGCCTCAGGTGGTAGAAGTACTGTCCGGTAACCGTCGCAACCGGATCGTCGCTGACCGCGAGCCACACTTGAGTTCGATGACCAGCGTCCAGATCATCCGGCGCTCCCGCACCTCCCATTTTTGTTGCTACCCATCCGGGTTCAAGAGCGTTTGACAGAACGTCCGGCCAGCGGCGTGCAATCGCAAAAGCCAAGAGAACGTCGTGCAGTTTGGTATCCGAGTAAGCCTGCTGCCCCTGCCAGGGTCGGTGTTCCCAGGCGAGATCTTTCAAACTCGGATCGCCGCTCTTGTGGAGGCCGGAACTCAGGTAGACGAGCCGCTTCGGCTTTTGAATCAGCGCCGTCAGGATGTACGGTGCAAGCGTGTTGACGGCAAATACCTGAGGAAGTCCATCTTCAGTGGCGATTCTCACTGGCTCCCTGTAGCCGATTCCTGCGTTGTGAATCACTGCATCGAAGGAGCCCAGCGCATTGACCTGTTCGGCAACTTCGCGGGTTTGGGCGATGCTCGACAAATCGCCGATGACGACAGTATCCGCTCCGGGAACCGCGGATAGCGCCTGCCGGCCTCGCTCCGGGTTACGGGCATGCAGTACGACGTTATGCCCTTGCTCGATCAGAAGCCTTGCGGCCATTTGGCCCAGCCCATCGGAAGAACCTGTGATAAATACACGTGCCATTCTTTATCTTTATCCTTAATTCCTGATCCTTAATCCTTGCCTCTCGATATATCGAAATGATAAATTGCGGCGCCTGATAAAAGGCAAATCCATCGACAAACAGAATAGACGCTGAATATTCCCGAATCAAACAGGAAGCTGATAACAGCACTGACGAACAACAACTCCGACAGGCCTGCTATGTTAGCCTTCAAATCCAAACTCTAGCGGAATGCTGACCTGGCGAT
>JBAVUV010000270.1:0-2885 GCA_049696955.1 Candidatus Sulfotelmatobacter sp.
GGTTCAATTGCGCCGCCGCCGTCAGGTACGAGCCCACCAGGTTGGCATAGCTCAGTTGCACGCTGCGGTACTCGCTCTCGGCGTTGAGAAAGTCCAGAAGTGACGCCCCACCGTGCTGATAAGAAAATAAAATCGTGTCCCGCACCCGCACCGCCTGCGCCAAATATTTCTCCTTGTAGGCCCGCAGCAGCGTCAGGTTACTGGCCAGCGCCGTATACGCCGAATCCACATCATTGAACACCTGCGCCTGTGCCGCATCGCGCAGCCTTTCGCTGCGCGTAATCTCCAGCTTGGTGTGCAGCTTGTTTCCTTGATTGCGATCGAAAATGCGCAGCGGGAAATCCACGCCCACGCCGAAATAAAGATCAATTGGAGGATTCCGCCCCACGTCGAAGCTGATCGTGGGATCAGTCGATCCGTTCGCCACCGCCAGTTTGTAGTCCGTCTGCGCCTTGTCCACAGTCTGCATCGCCGCCTTCAAATCCGGACGATTATCCAGCGCGATTTGCCGGTACGTATCCAAAGCGTCAACCTGACCACCGGAATCAAACACGCCCACCAGATCGAACCGGTCTACCGGAGTACGGTCGTTCAACAGCATCAGCATCTGGATTTTCGCCGTCCGCAAATTCACCATCGCGCTCTGCACGTCAGATTCGTACTGCACCCGCTGCAACTGCAATCGATCGAGATCGATCTGCGCAATGTCGCCCGCCTGGTAGCGGTCGCTGCTGATTTTCAAAACGTGGTCGTAGTAATCCAGATTGTCTTGCGAAACCTGCAGCACGGCCTTGGCCTGCAGCGTTTGCACGAATGCGCTGCGCAGATTGAACAACAGGCCGCGTTCCAGATCGTCCTGTTGCGAAATTCCAATCGCTGTTTCCTTCTTCGCGCTCTCCGTGCGCAACCCGCGCTTATTTCTGCGCTCGATCAAATAGCTCAGCGTCGCTGAAGGCAGCCAGTAGGCGAACGGACCGTGCCCCGGTCCCACATTGAAAGGATCGATCTGATCCGAGAGCAACCCCAGATTCGGATTCGGCCGCAGATGCGCCGTGATCTGATCCGCCTGCAGTTCGCTAATGTTCAGTTTCCCCGCCAGCAGCGTGGGATTGTTCAACTCCAGTCGTTCCTTCACCTGCTCCCACGTCCACAACTGTGGCGCAGCCTTCGGAGCGGATTGGTTCGCAGAAGGTGCCGCTTGTGCCACGGCTTGCGCGCCGCCCAAGCTCACGCAAGCGCTCAGCGCCAGCACCACGGCCCATCCTGGTTGCAATCTTCCTCGCATCAATTACTCCAAGACATCAATAACTCCGTTCCGGCGCTCGCGTTGCTCCGAACTAGACGCCGAAGGTCTTGCCGTCGGCCGGAAGTGCGGTACTGCAGCCAGTACTGCGGAAGAGCGCCGCTTCAGCGGCCTGCCCTTATGTCGCATCAATTTTTCCGGGTGCGTGCGCTGCCGCTCACAGAAGACGCTACTGTTAAGCATCCAGACACACTGTCGCCGCCCACAAGTCACATTCTTCAGGAGCATCCAGTCTCCGTCGTAAGGATTTCCTAAAGATCACAGACTACGCTACGGAATGATTGCTGCTTCCCGGCAGCGCAGGGTGAAACGATGATGCAAGAATGATTCGGCGAACTACCCGAGGAGGGAATCAGGAGGCGCGCGTCCGCCATGCCAGCTGCAAGCCCTGGCCAGCGGCGCCAAATGTGGAACGGAAACTTCGCCCAGTGCAGCTTGCGCAGCGGGCAGCCAATCAATATTCGCCAGCAGCGCCGGAGGCCCTTGCAACCGGTTCACCCACGCCGAATGCTTTTCGCTGCCTGCCTGCCGCACCGTGCGCTTGCTGCTGGCCGATTCTTCCATCTCTGCCCGCATCGCGTGCAGATCGTCGGTCGCCGAGATCACCGGAAAAAGCAACACCAGCGCGCAACCCAGCGCCAGCAGAAACTGTAAAGCTGCAATCCGGCGCTCCGCACGCGCTCCCGCACCGCGCCGCCACAGCCAATAAGCCGGCAGCGCCATCAGCAACCACACGAGATTCAGCAGCAGCTCCATCAATAAATTAAGACAGATGCACTTCAGTTTTTCAGAAACCTCAAATTCAAGTCAACATGACCATCGTACTTGCATCCACCCGAATCTGAACCCCGAAAGCCGGCCTAAGGCCCCACCGTCACCTGCAGCGGCGCCGGAGTCTGCAGCATCTGCCGGTAGATCGCATTCCTCCTCGCCACTTCGCCCACCACGGTGACATTCACCATATAAGCTCCATGCGGTAAATTCTCGCCAAACGGTAATGCCATGCCGATCGTGCCTCGTTTCAGCGGGAAGTGCTGATATCCAATTTCCGTAGCCCGCCCGTTCTCGGCCACCGCCTTCACATCAAACGTCAAGTCGACGTCATCCGCTGCCGCGTTCGAAACCTCAATGCTACCCTCGATCCGGCTTCCCGCCACATGCGGCGGATTCTTCCACACGATCGTAATCGCATCCACCACCTTGATTACATAGCCGCGCTGCACTGCCTGCTGCGGCTGGCTGCCATCTCGTACCGACACCATGAACTGAAATTGCCCAGCTCGTAGCGCCGACCCATGCAGCAGTCCATTCTCCTCAAGCTTGATCCCTGGCGGCAAAGTCCCACTCTGCACCTTCCACTGCAGCACCGGCACGTAATTTCCCCGCCCCTGAAATTGCACGTGATAGTCTCCGTGCGGATAAGTCTGCGGCAATTCTTCAGGCTCAATCACCAATCCTTCATCCGCTGCCTTCCCCGTCCCGGCATCGCCCTGCAACGTCGCCGACGCCGGCGCACTCTCCTGCCCGAATGCCGGCTCCCAGCTCGCCGTGCAAAGCCACACCGCCAGCATAAGAACGGCGC
>JBAVUV010000271.1:0-2419 GCA_049696955.1 Candidatus Sulfotelmatobacter sp.
GCGTGCGAGAGTTCCGGGGCGTCGTTCAGAACGAATCGGGTGCAGTAATTCCACATGCCAAAATCAGGGTCCTGCGAAAATCATCGGACAAGGAGGACCTTGCGAAGATTCAGTCAGATGAAAAAGGCCAGTTCTCTCTGCGTCTCGACCGCGGGACGTATCTTGCGGTCTTCCAGATTCCTGGCTTCAAAAACCAAGTGCTGGGTCTCAAGGTGGCCAACGACGGTTGGGATGCGTTTCGGCTGACGATGGAGATAGTAGGGACGGCGACGAATGTTCCACCTGAGATGTGGGAGCCGGCCAAGTAGCATAGATTTCCACATTCAAGGTTCGATCCGTGCTTGGCCCCTCGGGTATTCCCTGATAAAATTCTACAAATCCACACATTGGAGCGAGAATGCAGGCTATCCTTGCGCTGGAAGACGGGCGAGTCTTCCGAGGCAAAGGTTACGGCGCCAAAGGCGAGTGCTACGGCGAAGTCGTTTTTAATACTTCTATTACCGGCTATCAGGAAATTTTCACCGACCCTTCCTACTCGGGACAAATTGTTGTCCTGACCAATCCTCAGATCGGCAACTACGGTACTAACCACGAAGACAACGAAGCCACGCGTCCGTGGATTGAAGGGCTGATCGTGCGCGAGTTTTCGAAAGTGAGTTCGAACTGGCGATCGTCACAGGTAGCCGAGGAGTATCTCGAACAGTTCAAAGTACCTGTGCTTTCAGATATCGATACGCGCGCGCTGGTGCGGCATCTGCGCGACCATGGTGTGATGCGCGGAGTGGTTTCGACTTTGGAAAGCGATGCAGAGAAGTTAGTCGCCAAAGCGAATTCGATTCCGAAGATGGACGGCACGGACCTGGCGAAAGAAGTCAGCACGAAGCGGTCTTACGTGTGGGAAGTGGGTGAGCGTTCGCACGAGCCAGTGGCCATGGTCGGAGTGAAAGACGAGCCCGCACGATTTCATGTAGTGGCTTATGACTTTGGGATTAAGCAAAACATTCTACGCAAGTTACGCGGAGAGGGATGTAGGGTGACGGTGGTTCCGGCGCAAACCTTAGCCGAAGATGTTTTGGCTTTGAAACCGGACGGCGTCTTCTTGTCGAATGGTCCCGGTGATCCTGAGCCCTGCACGTACGCTGTGGATTCGATACGGCGACTTATGGGACGGCAGCCGATCTTTGGTATTTGCCTGGGGCACCAGCTTACCGGCATTGCGCTCGGGGGAAAAACTTTCAAGCTGAAGTTTGGGCATCACGGTGGGAATCATCCTGTGAAGCAGTTGTCCACGGGAAAGATCGAGATCACGGCGCATAACCACAACTTTGCGGTGGATCCGGATTCGCTCCCTGAGAGTGAAGTTGAGCTCACGCACATGGATTTGAACGATTCGACCTTGGAAGGATTGCGGCATCGGAATCTGCCGTTGTTCAGTGTGCAGTATCATCCCGAAGCCGCACCGGGGCCGCATGATTCGCATTATCTGTTCAAGGATTTTGTAAAGATGATGGAGGAGTGGAAAGGGTGAGTTCTACCCGTTGCGAATTTGGTTCGGAGGCGAGAGTTTTGAAAGGGCGCGCCGTAAGGCGCGCCCTGGGAGATGAAATTAACTCTGTCATCCCGAGCGGAGAAGATCGTCCGCGAAGCGAACGATCTTCGTAGTCGAGGGACCTGCTGTTGGCTTGTGGCGTATAAGCTGAAGCGAACAGCAGGTCCCTCCACTCGTCAGTTAAACGGCTCCGCCGTTAACTGACTCGGTCGGGATGACAGACTTAAGAATACGAATAGCCAATGCCCAAACGCACTGACATCTCGAAAATCCTGATCCTCGGCTCCGGGCCCATCGTCATCGGGCAGTCGGCGGAGTTTGATTACTCCGGTACGCAGGCTTGCAAGGCGCTCAAGTCTGAGGGCTATGAGGTGGTGCTGGCCAATTCCAATCCGGCGACCATCATGACCGATCCGGAGATTGCCGACCGCACTTACATCGAGCCGATGACGCTCGAGTATCTGGAAGAGATCGTCCGCATCGAGCGGGAAATGGCGCCGGGCGCGGGTTTCGCGGTGTTGCCTACGGTGGGTGGGCAGACGGCGCTCAATTTGGCGATTGAACTTTCCGATGGCGGGGTTCTGGAAAAATATGACGTGAGCTTGATCGGCGCGAACGTTGCTGCCATCAAGAAGGCGGAAGACCGGCTCTTCTTCAAAGATGCGATGCAGAAGATTGGCCTCGACGTGCCCAAGTCGGCGCTGGTGAATAGCACGAAGGACGGCGTGGAATTCGCGGGCAAGATTGGTTTTCCGGTGATCGTGCGGCCATCGTTCACTCTGGGAGGTTCCGGCGGCGGCATTGCTTACAACCGCGAAGAGTTGCTTGAAGTGCTCACGCGCGGTTTGGATATGTCGCCGGTGCACGAGG
>JBAVUV010000272.1:0-3381 GCA_049696955.1 Candidatus Sulfotelmatobacter sp.
GACCTGTGCCGTTTGAAGGTTCGTTAAGAAGATGGACTATGCGGTTTCACGCCAAAGGCACCCTGTTTATCGTCTTGCTCTACCTGGCTGCTGTTCGTCCCGGGTTGGCGCAGGAACGGGAGCAAAAGAAACACGAGCGAACAAACTCCAACGGGGTTGATCGAGTTACCCGCAATGCTCCTGACCTTAACGAGCCGCCGACTGTGCCCCACCTCTTGACTCCTAACGAGGGGTTGGCGATTCTGGGCACCGCGCTGGATTCGCGCCATCATCGTTCGGATTTCTCTTCCGATTGCTCGCATTTTGTCCACGCACTCTATGAGCGCGCGGGCTTCCGTTACGAGTACGCTAGCTCTTCCGACCTTTATGAGGGGACCGACAACTTTTGGCGAGTCGCTACTCCTCAAGCGGGCGACTTGGCTGTCTGGCGCGGACATGCGGGGATCGTGGTGAATCCCGCCCAGCATTCCTTTTTCAGTGTTTTACATTCAGGTCCTGGTGTCGATTCATACGATTCCCCATATTGGAGACATCGGGGACAGCCTCGTTTCTTTCGTTACCTCAAGCAAGCGCCGAGTGGCGTCCTCGATAGTTCGATCCGGACTGCGAGCTGGCAGCCCGCCGCTTTGAACGATGCCGAACCCTACGAGTCGGCTCCTGATAACCGGCCACCTGGGATATCGGAGAGGCCTTTCAGTGAGGCCGAAGCCTCTGCAAAACTTGCAAAGAATATGCCCGTGAACGTGGAGCCATTTCCGGTTGTGATTCTAACTTCCGTCCGGCCCAAATCCGATCAGGTGAGCTCAGCATTCTTGCAAGCATGCAATAGTTCAGAGGAGCAACTTCGCGGGCGGGACCTCTTCAGGTCGGCTGAATCTCTCGTGGTCTTCGACGGTTTCGAAGTGAAGAAGGTACATATCACAGGAAACCAGGGCTGGATTGAAGTTCAGCTTGATGAGTTGTTTTCTCTCACGGAAGGCAACGCGGAGATTCACAAGCAGTCAGAACGGCAGCGATGGGCCCTGAAACGAACCGACAAAAGGAGTTGGAAGCTCACGCCTTCACGGAACGCGATCTACCTTCCTCAGCGCACCGCCGAGCGCGTCCTCGCACACGAACTCGCGCAACTCACCGAAGACGCTTCCGACAATGCAAGTGGAGCACAGGAGAAGGCGAAGCTGGTGCGACTGCTGGATGTGCTTTTCGAGAAATAGCCAAAATCACGACTAAAGTTTGTGGTTATATTCCCGGTTCTAATTGATTCCGACTATCGACACTTCCCGACACAACCGCTAAAAAGTTGGAACTCTTTCATGTGGCTTTGACGCGGTTCCAACAGAAACACGGATCGGGCTTTATCGCTTGACTTTGAGTCGGGAGGCGCTGTGATCTTCAAGAGACTGTTGCTCTTCGTGTCTGCGGTGGTGACGGTGGGGGGCAGTGCGCTGTGTACCGCGCAGGCTGATTCGTCAAGTTTCTTCGCAAACTGGGAAGATCGTGTGCGCAGCACGCTGGCACAGCAGCCGTCCTGGCCCATCCCCCTGGTGACGGCATCGTCGGGCTTGTTGCAGGTGGCGCGCACCGACGTTGTGCGGCAGATCGCACCCGCGGGTAGCGACACATGGAACTATGACAACGGCAAGGGCGTCAGTCTGGTGCCTTGGTATAACCTTCAGTTCGATGCGCTGGCGCCGCCATACATTCAACACAATTCGAAAGCCGAGGATGGCTTTGGTGACTTTTCCATGCTGTTGAAGTATCGCGTGGCTGCCGCAAACGAAGAAAGCGGCAATTATTCGTTGAGTGTTTCTTTGACAGGAACTTTGCCGACCGGGAGCTACAAGAATGGAAGCCTGGCCTCGACCATCACTCCCATCGTTTGCGGGGGCAAAGGTTTTCGCAGGTTTGACGTGCAATCAAGTATCGGCGTCGTCCTGCCTGCGGGTTACACCGCGAAACTAGGTCGTGTAGTGGCGTGGAATACGGTGGCCCAGTATCACCTGATCAAATTTCTTTGGCCCGAGATCGAGAGCAATGCAACTTTCTATCATGGCGGAGCTAACGATGGGCGCGTGCAGAATTTTGTGACGCCGGGATTGATGCTGAGCAAGTTCAAACTGGAGCGCGACTCCCGTAACCGGCTGGCTCTGATCTTTGGCGGTGGAATGCAGATTGCGACTTCGCAATTCCACACTTACAATCATGGGCTCGTCCTAACTTCACGGCTGCTATTTTGAATGGACTGAGACTGATAATTCGCAAAGTCAGAACGGGGACCCTTTGTACTTGGATTGGTTCTTGAACTGGTCAGCGGTTCCAACAAAAAACTCCTCGTATTTTTGTTTGCCGGATGTGCCGGCGGCTTCCCCGTTGAGCTTGCCCCAAATCATTGCGGAGGCTCCGGAGTCTGGAAGCGAGCGCATGTTCTGGCCGGAATGATAATAGTAGCGATCGCGCGCCCACCCATATTGTTCAACTGAGGAAGTTCTCAATACACCGTCTGCGGGGATTGTGATGGTGTATTCGCCGTGATCGATGGGCAGCGGCGGAGCGCCTCGCACCTCGAATTCTATCCGTATCCAACCGGTATAGCCGTCAGGAATTAGAAACCGTGACGACCGAAGGCTTTCATTCCGGGCGCCGAACCCGATCCAGATTGAAAGCGCAATCAACGGCGCGAGAACGAGAATTCCAACAACGATTTGTGTCGACCGTCTGGCAGCGCTTGGAAAAATCCAACTCGGTGCAACGCCTTCGGTTTTCCTGAAACTTACGATTGCGGAATATACGGTAACGAGCGCGAGAAGAGCAAGGGCTACGAATGGCAGTATCATCAGCGATCGATCGATGGGGTTGCGTCCCATCCATATTGATAGTTGCAGGAGACAGCCTTGTGCCTGAGAAACCCATTCCGCACCAGGTTCGCGGTCGCGGGTGCGTAGAAGGACCAGATTAACAAGCAGGCGATCAGCGCAACTCTGGCTGCGGCATAGGGTCGAAAAAGGCTAATACAAGCAGCGATCAAGAGAAGAAAGGATCCTAACAAGGAGACTAACTCCAGGGGATTGAAGGGCACACCATACACGGTCAGGGCGAGTAAGGAGTAGATGTGAAAGCCGGTGATCACGCTGGCGACGAAATAAAGGCAGAAGGGAAGCATCTTCAAATAATATAGCGGCAACGTCAGTTTTTCTTGCGCCAATCTCGCGCGGCTTACGGCTTAACTCCCATTTCAAAGTTTAGTGTCGAGAGAGCGAGGCGGTATTGATATTCGGCGTTGACATAGCCAATCGCAGCGTCGGTTTGGTTCAACTGTGCCTGGCTGAGTTCGACGATGGAGCCTAACCCCAACTGATAACGACCTTGGGCGAGTGTCAATCC
>JBAVUV010000273.1:0-5663 GCA_049696955.1 Candidatus Sulfotelmatobacter sp.
GTCGAGGACAACATCGCCAGGCCGCGAGAAACACTAGCATGCAGACTTCATCAGAAACGTGGGAAGTAAATGTGGCACAGGTGAAGCTTCGGGCAATCTACGAAGGAAAGCTACCAGCATTGATTGCAGCGCTTGCTGAAATTGAAAACGAAGCCCTGTCGTACCCACAATTGTTGGATATTTCGGCTCATTCGTATGGCACAGCGACTATCAAACTGTTAGTTGTGGGGCAACAGACACAAACTTGGTATGGCGAGTGGAAAGATATCAAGGCACGTGACGCCGCCGAAACAGTCCGCGAGCTGCTGCAGCTGTACCGCGAATTTAATTTAGGGGACGGGAAGCGCCACACACCCTTCTGGCAATGTGCACACAAGCTCTACAAGCTTCTGAACCCAACTGGAGCCGACGGGTTTATCTGGAGCAACCTCATCAAAATGGACGGATGGACCGAGAAAGGCAAATGGGGATATCCGGGAAGCCTAGTCGAGGAACGTATCAATGAATCCTTTAATGTCCTGACTTGTGAGGTGGCTGTGGCTAAGCCTGATGTCGTGGTGTTTTTCACCGGGCACAGCTATGACGAATGCATCGAACGGAGCTTCCCCGGCGTACAATTTTCGGCGACGCCGTCTGTTGGCTTTGATACGAACTGGCTCTGTCTCATAAAGCATGACCTTCTCCCGGCGCATTCGTATCGAACCTACCATCCTGGGTACCTGAATCGTCAACGCAATGGTCACGCCGTCCTTGAGGCGATCCGCGCTCTCGTCTTAGATAAATAGGCGCAGCTTCGCGCGCGGATACACACAGGAAGACGGATTCGATGAGAACTAGTGACAATCCCGCCGTCAGGCGGGCGGCGCGGATGAATCCGGGCCGATAGCGTTGAGAATTTGAGTTGCAGTTCGCTGGACGTGTTCGAGGCTCTCGCTGAGGAGCTTCGCATCACCACCATACAGGCCGATGTAGTCCTGCGCAGCGCTTCCAGTTTCGAGGCCGATTGCGCTGCACACGACAAACGCGACGGCTTCGGCTTCGGTTTCGCGGACGCGCTTCGATGTGTTGCTCCGGCGTTCATCTCGATGCATCATCTCGTGCGCAACCTCATGCGCTAGAGTCGCGAACTCCTCACCCGCCGACTGGCCGGGCAGCAAGGTAATCCTGCCGCCTGCGGATGTGCCACGGGCAGGCGCGATGTCCTGGGAGTATTCGAGAGCGATGCTTTGCTTAGCCACGAAGGTCGCAAGTCGTTCGCGGTACTCACGGGGATCGCCGTTAACGCTGCCGATTTCGGGCAGTTCTTGCCCGTCCGTCTGGCTGATATCGAACACGTAGGCCGCGCGGAATCCGACTGCCGTTGACGATTCGTCGGATTCGGTTTCATTGTTGTTCTCCGGTTTGCGGCGAATGATCGGGGCGAGAATCAGAATGCCTTTCTCGCCCTTCTTCACGAAGCGGCCTAGTTTGTGCCAAGAGTGAAAGCCTGCGATGTGGGTCGCTGTTGGCTTCTGCGAAGCGATGAGCATGATGTTGTGCCACGAGTAGCGATGGAACTGCCCCATCGCCGCTAGGTGTTCCCTCAGCTTCTCACTGTGGCCCGCTTCCAGGGCCTGACTGAGTTGCTCGATGGCCTTGCTTGCGATCTGTTTTGCTTCTTCGACTTTCATTTTTTCCTGTCCTCCTGTTTCGGGGAGTCCTTGCTCCCTTCACCCACACCGAGGGAGCAAGGACGCGAAACAGGGGACGGAAGCCGAGAGATTGACGCGTCCAGGTCGGAACGGGCCGCACGCGTGAGTGACACAGGTGTTGGTGGCACGAGGCGTGCTAGTGGAGACCGGAGGCGCGTGGTTTACGCGCCGGGACGTGACAATCTAGAAGCAGGGAACCGAGAAGAGCAGCCAAATCGTTATCGGATTGGAGTCGGCTAAGTCAGGAGGCGCACAACTGTCGAGGAAGAGCTGTCCGAACTGGCGAAGAGTGAGAGTAAAGCTGTTTCTGTTGCACACCGACTAGAGATGAATGTATAGTTCCTGTAGAAGCATGAGGGGAATGCGTGGAAGGACGGACGATTGGTCTTCGGCAAGGGACTCTAGATCTCCTCATCCTTAAAACGCTCGCGCTTGGGCCCGAGCACGGGTGGGCCATTTCTGAGCGGATACACCAAGTCTCTAGCAAAGTTCTCCAGGTCCAACAAGGCTCGTTGTATCCCGCTCTGCACCGATTGGAGCGCCGGGGCTGGATCAAGTCGCACTGGCGAGCATCCGAGAACAACCGACGCGCGAAATACTACGAACTCACTCAGAGTGGCCGCAAGCAGCTCGAAGCGGAAAAGAGTGAATGGAAGAAGCTAGTGGCTGCCGTTACCCAAGTGTTGGAGACCGCGTAGGAGCGCGCGATGCTGAGCGACATTCTTATTCGTCTGCGAGCGCTGTTTCGACGGAATGCCGTCGAGCGAGAACTTGACGACGAACTGCGGTTTCATTTCGAGCAGCAGGTTGAGAAATATGTCGCAGCGGGCCTGACGCACGAAGAAGCCAGGCGGCGCACCCGCCTCGAATTCGGGGGAGCAGATCATATTAAAGAAGAATGCCGGGACGCGCGCGGCGTCCAGTTCGTCGAAACGCTACTTCAGGATGTTCGCTACAGCCTTCGCGTGCTGCGAAAGTCGCCCGGCTTCACCGCCGTTGCCATCCTCACCCTCGCTCTCGGCATTGGAGCGAACACTTCGATTTTCAGCGTGGTGGAAGCCGTTGTATTGGCCCCGCTGCCTTATACGCAACCGGATCGCCTCGTTATGGTGATGGAGAGCAATCCGCGCTTCGCACATGTCTGGACCTCATATCCCAATTTCCTAGATTGGCAGAGAGCTGCTCGCTCGTTCCAGCAAATGGCCGCCTTCAGGTCGCAGGGATATGATCTGTCCAACCCCGGTACGCCTGAGCATCTTGACGGCAATGAGGTCACGGCTGGTTTTTTCAGCACTCTGGGCATAAAACTAACGCTCGGACGTGATTTCTCACCGCAGGAAGACGAGCGCGGCGGAGCCCACGTGGTCATCATCAGTGATCGCCTCTGGAGAACTCGGTTCTCCCGAAGTTCCCAAGTCCTCGGTGAGCCCGTAACATTGGACGGAATGGACTACACGGTTGTGGGAGTTCTGCCTCCAGAATTTCGTTTCTGGACCGTTGCGGATGTTTACACGCCTCTTGGCCAGGGCGATCCCATAATCCTTGAGGCTCGCGGAAGCCACGATGGTATCGGTTCCATCGCGCGCTTAGAGCCTAACGTGACAATATCTCAGGCGCGAGCGGAGATGAATACAATCCAGAATCGTCTAGATCAACTCTATCCCGATAGCAATCGAGATCTGGGAACCGATGTGATGCCGCTCAAGCAGGAAATGGTTGGGGATCTCAGGGGAACTCTTCTGATGCTCTTGGGTGCCGTGGGTCTGGTCTTGTTGATCGCTTGTGCAAACGTCGCCAATCTTCTGCTGGCCCGCTCAGCGACGCGTAGCCGTGAGTTTGCTGTTCGCTCGGCGCTTGGAGCGAATCGCGCACGTCTAATTCGGCAATTGATTACAGAAAGCGTGCTTCTCTCGCTCACCGGCGGGACGCTCGGTGTGCTTGTCGCCATTTCGGGAGTCAAACCACTGCTGGCAGCAATGCCGGGAAGCCTGCCGCGCAGCGAAAACATCGGCGTAAATACTCCTGTTATGCTTTTTACAGTTGTCGTGTCGATTGCGGTTGGGATTTTTTTCGGCCTTGCGCCCGCCCTCAAGAGTTCAAAGGCTGATCTGCAGACCGCCCTGAAGGAAGGGGGACGTGGGTCCACGAGTGTCCACCACCGTGCTCAAAGCAGTCTCGTAATCGTCCAAATGGCTCTGACGGTAGTGCTGCTCGTGAGCGCGGGCCTGCTGTTCCGCACGATTCGTCAGTTATGGAAAGTGAATCCCGGCTTCGACACGGAGCACGTCATCACGTTCAAGGTAGGAGTTTCGCGTTCACTGACGAAGACGGCATCGAGCACCCGGATCGCTTATCAGCAGTTGATTGAGCGCATTCGGCAAATTCCCGAAGTGCAGGCCGCAGACTTTACCGACACCGTTCCGCTGAGTGGTCAAGGCGGAACCATTCCCTTTTGGATTGGTGCTCAGAAACCCGCTTCGTTGCAGGCCGCGCCTCGGTTGGTGGGATTTCTCACGGGGCCGGATTACTTCCGAACCATGGGAATTCCTCTGCTTCGAGGCCGCTTGTTCACCGAGGAAGACAGCATCAAATCTCCCTGTGTCGTTGTTATCGACAGCATTTTCGCTCGCAAATATTTCCCGGAGAGTGAGCCCCTCAGTCAAACAATCACGTTCGGCTTTTTTAAACCTACCGGCCCGTGCCGGATTATCGGTGTAGTGGGCCATGTGAGGCATTGGGAATTGGACGATCCGAGCACGAACATCCAGTACCAAATGTATTTCCCGCTCTATCAAGACCCGGACGAGTGGGTAGCGGTGGGTTATCCATACTTGACCGTGATGGTTCGCACCCGGCTTGATGACGCGACGGTGATTCCTGCAATCAAGAAGACAGTTTACGAGGCGGGCAGCGACCAGCCAGTCTATGACGTCCGAACCATGCAGCAGATTGTCTCAGAGTCGCTCTCTACGCAACGCTTTCCCATGATCCTGCTCGGGGCATTTGCCTCTTTGGCGTTGCTGTTGGCGTCCGTCGGTATTTACGGCGTGGTTTCCTATTCGGTGACCCGGCGCGTCCACGAGATCGGGATTCGCATGGCACTCGGCGCAGAAAAGCGGAACGTTTTTCAGTTGATAATCGGGCAGGGTTTTCGACTGGCTCTCGCTGGCCTTACGGTCGGAGCATTGGCCGCGAGCATTCTGGTCCGGCTGTTGTCGAGCTTCTCGAATCTGCTTTATGGGGTTGGTGCAAGCGACCCGCTAACATTCATCACCGTCTCCGTTGCGCTGATCGGCGTGTCCGTTTTTGCATGTTACATTCCCGCGCGCCGCGCGACAAAAGTGGACCCGATGGTGGCGCTGCGCCACGAGTGATGAATCATTCTGGAGCGGGACACACGGAGCGCGCGAGGCTCAGTGACCCCTTGATTCGTCTTCGAGCCCCCTGGCTTCCCACCCTCGGTTAGTCAACGTCATAGCTTGATTCGTTACTGTCTTTCCTGCTCCGTCGATAGTAGCAACAATTCCGGGAAAGACTTTCTGCACATCTGAGTTCTCTGCCCATTCGGCAAGGTTTTCGATCTTATATGTATAGAAAACCGACACTTCTTTTGAGTCGCCAGTGGGAGTCGGCCCCTCCCACTTAACGATTTTGTCCAAGTTTTGCTGTCCGTAACAGAGGTCACCCTGAACGTGCTTGTTTCCGGCTAAGCCGAGGCGGTCTTTCTCCCGATAGAACGTCTTGCCGTTGTCAGTCAGTTCGTATCGGAGGACTTTTGTCTTAACGGGGCGGCTGCTGAGCGGTGGCATGTATTCGGTTTCCGCCTCGTGAGAACGCACCAAGCCGACCTTTTCGAGAGCGGCCATTTCCGCTGCCGTGCCCATACCGCTTCGGCGCTCGGCTTCATTCACATCTACCGGCCACGCGGAGGGAATGCCGAGGCAAAGCTGGCCCTTCTTGGCGAGGTAAGAA
>JBAVUV010000274.1:0-1511 GCA_049696955.1 Candidatus Sulfotelmatobacter sp.
AACGAAACCGGAAGAGTCAGGCAGAAATGACCTGACACCCGCAAGGGTTAACAACTTGGGCAATTCAATACTCCCTACTTAGAGGAGTTATGCGATTTCCGAAATCTGCCGCGCCGGTCTGGCCGCACGTTGCAGTTCTACGGGCAAACTCCATACGCTGCCGCGACCTACGACCTGTCTGAAGGAATTCCGGGGCCGTCGCTCCAACTGAACCAAGTGTTCGCTGACGCTTTCGCCGACGAATACGGCGATTGGGTCGGCATCTCGAACGTGGCCCAGCAAATGTTCCTCGCGGACATTACGATGGACGCCAGCCGCAACCTGTCGTATCGCGGCGCGCTAACATCGAACTTGGTCGCGATCAACGGATTCGAAGCTGCGTCAACTGCGCAGGCTTCGGCTCGCATCGATTTGCTCGACAACGAGTTCATGCTTTCCAACACGATCCGCAAGGCCGAGTCCCAGTTGATGGGTAACGCGGTCCCTGGTCGCGATGGCGGCGTCTACACTTCGGCAATGCACCCTTACGTTGTGTACGACTTCATGTCGGACAACAGCGCCGGTTCTGCCGTGGACGTGCTCAAGCGCACTGAAGCTGGCGGAAATGTTCTGAAGACGGACATGACTCGCGGCTACTCCGTGCTCTAATGGGCCGGTGTGCGAATCATCCGCACTCAGACCACACCCACTTACACCAATTATCCCTCGGTCGGCAAGACCGGGTATGCGACCTACATCGTCGGCCGCGAGGCCATGATGGCTTCCGAGTTGATGGGGAATCGCGTTCCGCGCAACCCCAGCTTCAAGGTGAACGTCAAGACCTTCGGCGATAACGATATCGATTTGTCCAATCCGATGCTCCAAACCCGCGCAATTGTAAGCTACGACTGGTTCCTTGGAGTTGTTGCGCGCCCTAACACGAACAACACCCCAGGGTTTAGAAGGATTCGTTCGGAAGTGAGCGCGGTTTGAAGTAAGTGCAGTCTAACTTCTTGACTTTCTTTCCCTTAATTAGAGGGAGAGAAAATGGAAACCAAACTTTGCAGGAATTGTGGCGAGACCAAACCTTTATCCGAATTCACGAAGGCGGCTGGCTACAAAGACGGGTACAAAAATTGGTGCAAGTTTTGCGCCAATGCAAGAAATCAGGACTGGCGACATAGCAATCCTGATAAAGCGCGAGCGATTAACAATCGATCCGCTGGTACCGAAAACGCCAAAGTTGTTCGCAAAGCATGGCGGAGTTCGGTCGCAGAAGAAACTGGACAAGCCTATGACCATGATTACATGGTCTCCTGGCGAGCCAAAAATGTGGCGGAAAATCCAGACTTCTTTTGGGAGAGCGGCCTGAGACATAACTACCAAATGTCTCGGGAAAGATATGACGCTCTTTTGGCAGAGCAAAACGGCGGTTGTGCAATTTGCGGTGGCGTCAACGACGCAGACACCCGGCTTTGCGTAGACCACGATCACGGCTGTTGTCCTAAACAGAAGAAGTCGTGTGGTAAATG
>JBAVUV010000275.1:0-28160 GCA_049696955.1 Candidatus Sulfotelmatobacter sp.
GCAACAAGATTCCTGTCGCGATTGCGGCAGGAATCACTCTGGCGCGACTGCGGTGTACAAGGACGTAAATCAGAAAGGGCAGGCCCACCGTCGGTTTCAAGGCTATCGTACAGGTCAGTAGTATTCCCGCCAGCCTGCTTCGATCCTGCGTCAGGCAGAAGGCAGCGCCCATGCCCAGAGCGAAAGCGATCGTAAAAATATTAGATGTCGCAATCGCGGTCTGCAGGGGAGCCCAAAGCAACACCAATACGATAATCATTATCGCCAGCGGGTTACATTGTCGAGCGTCAGCAAAATGTACGAGAATTAGGGCAACTACGAATACTGCTACAACGGACGTTACAGCCCATAACCAAATTGCAACCTTCCATGGGAGCTCCGCTATTGGCAAAAGCAGAGGAAAAGTCGGGGTCCAGTACGGCGAAGGTATGCCACGTTTTGCAGGCAGCGTTCCATCGAGGCTTTCCGTAACCACAAAGTGTGGGCGCACAGAAGTTGGCCACAGATCCCTCAGGACAGCCGGAGCATAAGGATCGCGACCGGAAATCCAGGCGCGAGTTTGTTCATACAGTGAAACAAAATCATTAAAATTTTGACCATCATTTCCAAGGGCGCGAACAGGTCCTCGCTGTGAGAATTCCAGGATCGCCAGGCAGGCCAATAAGCAAAGGGCGAATAAACGAAAGCGGCGGCGGCCCATGCGAATCAAGTCCATTGCGTGCAATTGTACTTGCCGGACCGCTCTGTAGCCGCGGGATGATTACTTTTGAGAATTCTTATCAGATGCCGGACCATCAACAATCCGATACAAGTTTGTGGATGGATAACCGGAACCCCACCCTGCCTTTCGCCACCTTGTGGGTTCCTTTCCCAGTTTTGCGGCAAAGGTTGCTTCCAGAAACAAATTTGCCGAGACCAAGTCATGCGGAAGCGGGTCATCTTTCGGCCAGATAAGGTAAACAGGCTGACCGTCGTTTAGTTGTTTCCGCCAATCGAGATCGTGATCGAGTTTACTAACAAGGCCGCTCGTAATCCTAGGCCGCATAAAAAGATAGTGAGAACCTGCCGCCTCTACTGCGTAAAAGTAATAATCCTCGGGTCCAAACACTCGCGAATTGCCAGGTACATGGCTGCTAACGAAATCGTGCAAGGGCTGCGGGTTGCGCTCGTCGTACGAGACAAGCCACGCAACTACCTTTCCCGAGCGTATCGTCACCAGGACGACGGCCAAGATCAGCCAACTTCCCAGGACGATTCGCGCAAGAGGACGCGGGATATTACTCCGCAGAAGCTTTGCCGTCCATGCAATCAGAACCGGTATTACAAGCGGCACAACAAATATCTCGTAATCCCAGAAGCGCGCGATCGTAAGAAAGGACGCGACGTAGTTAATGAAAACAACAACCGAGGCGAGCTTGATCGCGGAGCTGACATCATGCCTTTCTGTTCGGAGAGTGCGGCGGGCAACTACAATTGCGCTGCCAAAAATCAGCACCATTACGAAAGTGAATAGCAATCCGGAAACTAGAGGCACGAGGGGCTCGTCGAAAAAATGCCAGGAGCCGTGCAGTATGGGGGAGACGCTAAGCTTGTCGCCTCGACTCAAAGTGGCAATAAGGCGAAGCCAGCCGATAGGACTTATACCTCGACTAAGAGTCCACGCCCAGACTGGCAAGAGCGTAATAGTGCCAATAATCAAGCCTCGTGCCGCCGACTCTGGCGTTTTGGCCGAAACTGATTCGAGACCTAAGGCAACGAAGAATCCTAATATGAAGGGAAACGCTCTCGGCGTACTCAGCGCTGCTAACCCGCAAAAACTACCTGCGAGGACCGCGTAGATAAAGAGGGAGCGTTTTAACTCGGGAACCCGCATTGCACGTAACGCGCAAGCGAGGGAAAGAAGCTCGAGCATTACAGTAATAGCGTCAAGCCTTCCGCTGGTGGCCCGGGCTCCCACTCCCTGGGATAACGTTACCAACATTGCGGCCGCGGACGTGCCGACCGGCGAGCGATCCAAACATCGGCTAACCCACGATGCGGCGAAAACCGTTCCTATTGCCCCTAAGAATCCCAAAAGCCGCCAACTTATGGCCGAGAGCCCGAAGAGTTTCACATCCAGTGAACCCAGGTAACAGACTAGTGGACCATAGAAAAGGTCGATGGGGAGAGTATGAGGGAAAGCAGCCAAAACGGTTGGAACGGGTGGTCCTCCTCGCACTATCGACAGCGATGTCGAAGCGAATAACATCTCATCCAACCAGGGTAAAGGACTTCGAGGAAGAGATAGAAGCATAAGAGATAGAGCCACCAAAGTGACTAGCCAAAAGACGTTCGACCACCGCACCCCCAGTAGGAAGTTGGACTGCGCCCTAAGATTGTCAGAGTGGCTGTTTACGGAAAGAGGAGGCATCGGAGAAGTAATTGTAAATGCTGCGTCCCGCTGGGCCGTCCGGCATGCGTCCTGCCGCCGGGCAAATCGCACGCGTGGTTGATCAGACTGTACAATACCCAGCTAGTGGAACACGGAGATCATGCGTGCCACCCCACGTCGATTCTAGTCTCACGAACAATTAGAGGAATTATGCTTTTCAGAGTCAACGGATGGTTTGCAATTCTCATCTCTCTTATCATGCTTACAACTGCGATGCAGGGGAAGACCAGAATTACCAAGCAGGTATTCGGACGGACTTCTGACGGCGACGCCGTCGATTTGTATACGCTGGCCGATGGCAAGGTCGAAGTTCGCATTATGAATTATGGTGGGATCATTGTGTCGCTGCGCGTGCCGGATCGCGACGGGAAACTCGATGATGTAGTGCTCGGCTATGACTCGTTCGATGGTTACCGCACGAACCCTGCTTATTTCGGAGCGATCATCGGTCGTTATGCGAATCGGATTGCACATGGCAGTTTTCAACTCGACGGGAAGACTTATTCGATTCCCAAAAATAATGGTGACAATACGCTACATGGCGGCATCCGCGGCTTTGATAAAAAGCTTTGGACGGCCCGGGAGATAAAAGATGGAATCGCACTCACTTATGTGAGCAAGGATGGCGAAGAGGGCTTTCCGGGCACCCTGACTGCGATAGTGCGTTACACGCTGAACGAAGGTGCGCTGCGGATCGAATATTCGGCGACCACCGATAAAGATACCGTCCTCAACTTGACCAACCATTCGTATTTCAATCTTGCCGGAGAAGGGAAAGGCGAAGTTTTGGGTCATGTGGTGAAGATCGACGCCGCGCGGTTCACGCCGGTCGATTCGTCGCTTATTCCCACCGGAGAATTGAAGTCCGTGCGAGGCACGCCATTCGATTTTCGAACACCGCACGCCATCGGCGAGCGGATCGATAGCAATGACGAGCAGTTGCGGCTGGGCATGGGATACGACCACAACTTCGTGTTGGACCATCCTGAGGGCCAGTTAGGGGAGGCAGCGGAGGTGTATGAGCCAACTACGGGACGGATTCTTCGAGTGCTCACCAATCAACCCGGGGTTCAGTTGTACACGGGGAACCATCTCGATGGATCGATTACCGGAAAGGGCGGCGTTGTCTACAAGCCTCGATTTGCATTTTGCCTGGAGACGCAGCACTTCCCCGACTCGCCAAACCACACCAGCTTTCCATCGACTGAGTTGAAACCAGGTCAGAAATTCGACAGCGTGACCGTTTTCCAATTCAGCGCGGGCTCGCGCTGATATACCGCTGATCGAGTCCTGAAATCGATTGCGGTTCTGAAAATGAAGGCCATGAGGTTATCGCTCTGAGTCGGTTAAGTCGTCGCAACTTTCTCGTCCGTTGTTGCCAGGGAGCCTCAGTGGCGATGCTTCCCGCGAGCTTGCGCGGGTTCGCCGGTTCCTCGAACTCCCCGTTCGATGCTTTCAACACAAGTTCCTCAGACGGCGAATTTTATTTGCATCCGCGCTATCGCGCCGAGAGGCCGCTCGATCAGACTCTGCTTAAAGTGCAGGCGGGGCTGGACGACTTTGTCAGCGAAAAATATCACGACCAGATCGCCGTGATTCTTGCGGAGTGGAGTTCAAGTCTGCTGCAATCTCCACTGCAAGTGCAAGCGATCGAAAAGGTCTTGTCTGCTGACTTCGCCGGGTCATCGATGATTCCGGTTGAATCGCGACCGGTTCGTACCGGGCCGCCGATCGAAGTCCACCAAAACAAATTCGTTCCGGGCGCCGATCTCGGACGCAATGCCTTCCTGCAGGCGTGGCGTTCCTCTTTCAGCGTTTTTTCGAAGATCGTATCCGCCGAGTTTCAGGTGACTAAGATACAAGCCACTCCTGCGTTCACATCTCCGACTCCGCAGCAGTTGCATACTCGCGTGCGTTACGAGTTAGTTGGGACTGGCAATGGCTTTTACCGCGAGCAGCGCGTGGGATACTGGGATCTCGAGTGGGAAAGCCAGCCGTCATCATCTTCACCTGAATTCACGGCGCCTGAATTCAGGCTGCGGCGTTGGCAATCGCGGGACGAGACGCGGAGCCGCTCCGCATCTCCAATTTTCACGGATATTACTGCCGCCGCTTTGGGGCTCAATTCCTCATACTCCGCTCAGTTGCTGCGGGGGGTCGACCATTGGAGGACGATTCTCGATGGTGCATGCGGCATTGACATCTATGGACACAACGGAGTTTCCGTCGGCGACATCGACAACGATGGCTTCGATGATCTCTACATTTGCCAACCTGCGGGCCTGCCTAATCGACTCTACCGAAACCGGGGAGACGGAACATTCGAAGACATTACCGACACATCGGGCTTGGGAATTCTCGATAACACAGCTTGCGCGCTCTTCGCCGATTTCAACAACAACGGACGTCAGGATGCAGTCGTCGTGCGGGCGAGTGGTCCACTCTTGTTCATCAACCAGGGCGACGGCACATTTCGCCAGAAACCCGATGCGTTTCCATTTACCAGCCCACCGCAGGGAACTTTTACCGGCGCTGCGGTTGCCGACTATGACCGCGATGGATGGTTGGACATTTATTTCTGTCTCTATGTCTATTATCGGGGCACCGACCAATACAAGTATCCCGTTCCTTATCATGATGCCGAGAATGGCCCTCCGAACTTCATGATGCGGAACAATCGCGATGGGACCTTCCGTGATGTGACTGCGGAATCGGGGCTCAATCAGAACAACACGCGCTACAGTTTCTGTTGTGGCTGGAGCGATTACAACCGTGATGGTTGGCCCGACCTTTATGTCGTAAACGATTTTGGCCGGAAGAATCTCTACCGCAACAATGGTGACGGAACCTTTACCGATGTCGCAGCCCAGGCCGGAGTTGAAGACATCGGCGCGGGAATGAGCGTTTGCTGGAACGACTTCGATAATGATGGTGTCGAGGATCTCTATGTCGCTGATATGTGGACTGCCGCCGGAGAGCGCATCTCGGCTCAGGAGAATTTCAAGAAAGACGCTCCCGAAAATGTCCGTGCGCTGTACCGGAAGCACGCGATGGGAAATTCGCTTTTTCGAAACAGCGAGCTTCATGGAGCCGGTGCTCAAAGAGGCGACCATGTTTTCGAGGACGAGACTTCCTCAGCCGGAGTTGGCATGGGCCGCTGGTCGTGGTCGAGCGACGCGTTCGATTTCGATCACGACGGATTCCCCGATCTTTACATTGCAAATGGAATGATTTCCGGGCCCTCGAATCAGGATCTGAATAGTTTTTTCTGGCGGCAGGTAGTAGCCAATTCACCAGATGAGGCAAAGCCCTCGCACAACTACGAAGAAGGATGGAGCGCCATTAACGAACTGATTCGCGCGGATGGCACCTGGAGCGGATTCGAGCGAAACGTTTTCTATGCGAACAATCGTGATGGAACGTTTTCTGATGTTTCCGGCGCGGTAGGTTTGGATTTTATCGAAGATGGAAGAGCATTTGCGCTGGCCGATTTCGATCAGGATGGCAGACAGGAAATCTTCCTGAAGAATCGCAACGCCCCGCAGTTGCGAGTGCTGAGAAATCGGGTAGAGAATCTGCCGCCGTCGATTACTTTCCGCCTGCGAGGCATCAAAAGTAATCGGGACGCCGTCGGCGCTGCGATCACGGTGGAAACAGGATCAGGCCGCCAGACCCGCGTGCTTCAAGTGGGATCGGGATTTTTCTCTCAGCATAGTAAAGAGGTATTTTTCGGCTTGGGAGACGCTAGGGGGCCGGTGCAGGCGTCCATCCGCTGGCCGAGCGGGCTTGTGCAGGATCTCCATGACCTTCCCTTGAACCACAGGATTTGGGTCGAAGAAGGATCTGAAAGGTTTCGAACCGAACCGTTCAAGGCGCCAACCCCTTTCGCAAAGACGCTCGGCATCGTCGAGCCCGATAAGGTCGAGTCGCTTCCTACCGCGTTTGCGACTTGGTTGCTCGCACCGGTAGCCGCTCCGGATTTTTCGCTTCGCGACCTGAGTGGCGGAGTGCGATCGCTCTCTGCGGTCCGCGGAAAGCCTGTGCTGCTGAATTTCTGGACAGCACAATCATCAGATTGCCTGAAGAACCTGAACGCGTTCCAGTTGTTGGCCAGCCGAGCGGAGTCGCGAGACGTTCAAATTCTTACGGTGAACATCGATAACGAAGAGGGCACCGCTCTTGACAAGCTGGTGCACGAGCGTCGTTTAGCATTTTCAATCCTTCGCGCCACGGATGAAGTCTCCGCTATTTACAACATCCTGTATCGTTACTTGTTTGATCGCCATCGCGACATGGGACTGCCGACATCGTTTCTAATCGATCAACAAGGCAACATAGTCAAGATCTATCAGGGACCGATAACCGCGGAACAAATCGAAGAAGACCTCCGCGCGATTCCAAAAACTGATTCCGAGCGGTTGGCTCGAGCGTTGCCTTTTCCGGGAGTGAGCGAGACCTTTGAGTTTGGCCGAAATTATCTTTCGCTCGGCTCCGTTTTTTTTCAGCGAGGCTATATCGATCAAGCCGCAGTTTCATTTGGTCTGGCGCTTCGCGATGATCCATCCAGTGCCGAAGCGTGCTACGGTCTCGGCAGTGCTTACTTGAGTCAGAATAAAACGGACGAAGCGCGCAAAAACTTCGAACGCGCGATCAAACTCCACGCAAGTTATCCAGATACACTGGCCAACGCATGGAACAACCTCGGTCTTCTCGCTACGCGGGAGGGACGTACCGACGAAGCGATACGATGTTTTAAAGAAGCTTTACGGTCAAGTCCGGATCACCTGATCGCGCTCGACAATCTCGGAAATGCCTATCGCCTGCAGAAAAGATGGGATGACGCTCGCGAAACTTTCGACCGCGGCCTTCAGGTGAATCCGTCAGACCCTGAGGCAAACTACGGCCTGGCAATGGTTTTTGCGCAGGCCGACGACAGCGCACGTGCTTACGAGTATTTGCAAAAAGCACTGAGGGCGCGCCCTGTATTCCCGGAAGCCTTAAACAATCTTGGAATACTTTACCTGCGCACTCAGCGGCAAGATGAAGCGGTAGCCAGTTTCGAAGAATGCATTCGCGTGGCGCCGGGCTTCGATCAGTCATATCTGAATCTTGCCAAAGTCTATGTGCTCGAGGGTACGCCGGACAAGGCTCGATCGGTTCTGATCGAACTCCTTAAACAGCATCCCAGCCACACCCAGGCGCAGAGCATGTTGGCTCAACTTCCACACTGACCGGCGGTAGCCGTGTCCGCTAATTCTTTGGCGTTGGCGCGCTCAATAGGGTCACAAACGTTTTGTAGAACCTATCGAGATCCAGATCATCCTGCACTTCAACAGGTCGCACTTCGAGCTTTGGTTTGTCATGCTCCGTCCAATTCAGAGTGTTACCATAGCCCGCGCCGCGGTCCAGGTCGACATCCATGTAACGCGTTTCTTTCTTGGTAATGAGAGTGGGATCGAGCCATGCCAACGCCGCGAGTTCGTCCCACAGGTAATTGTAGTTGCCGCGCAAGCTGGAATATTTGGCGATGTAACGCGCTGCCGGAGTGTCGGCCGTTTTGATGCGGTCGATCAAATCGGAGGTCAAACGCGTTTTCACCGAAATATCCACGGGCGTGCAGACGATCTTCTTCCAGGGTGCTACCAACACGATGTGAGATGCTTCTGGATCGAACCACAGATTGAATTCGTGAGTGGGATTATTGGCAAACTCGGGATCGTCGGTTCGCGGATTCAAGCTCCCGCCCATGAACACCAGCTCTTTAGCCAGTCCAGGAAACTCGGGATCGATGGAGATAGCGAGCGCGAGGTTTGTAAACGGCCCGCCTTCGTAGATGGTGATCTCGTTGGGAAATTTATGCACCATGCGTATCAGGAAGTGAGCTGCATCTTCGCTGGATGGCTTGGTCGTAGGCGTGCCTTCCGGCATCTCTCCCAACTGATCGTGGGCGTGATAAAACTTCGGAGTCCAGGCTCCGAGCCACATTATGCTGCCATATTGCTGCTCCCATAGCTCAGTATCTTGTTGTCGTCTTACCAGAGGAAACTCGGCTCCCGGCACAACCGGAATGTCGGTGCGGCCGACGAGTTCCAGCATGCGCAATGTGTGCGCCACTTCGGAATGTAGCCACTGGTCGCCGGTCACGACAGTGATCCCCAGTACTTCCGTCTTCGGCGATTGGATAAGGAGCAGCATCGACTGCTGATCCGTTCCGCCAGGTCCAGCCGCGTCCTGATCAATGATAATTTTTCGTCTCTCCTGACTCCAGCAAGTCAGGCAGGTGGTCAACAATAGAACGGTCGTAAGATAATGCATTTTGCAAAAGGTCATCCATGTCCTCGAGGTCGTGAGTGTAAACAGATTTTCGTTTCGTTGAACGGCGTCCTGAACTTAAATGAAAGACGACGCGCTTTCAAGCGCATTGACCACAGGCATGGAGTGTACGCTATCTTGGCAAGGTCAAGCATGCCAACAAATATCGAGATCAAAGCGATTTTGACGAACCGGGCAGCTGCCGAAGCTGCTGCCGGTCGTTTGAGCGATACTGCTCCCGAGACGATCTACCACGAAGATTTCTTTTTTGCATGCGATCGCGGCAGGTTGAAGCTCCGGATACTTGCTCCAGACCGGGGGGAACTCATCCGATACGAAAGGTCCGACGTCGCTGATGCGCGCGAGTCCCGTTATCTGATCGCGCGCACTCCGGACCCACAAATCTTGAATGAGATCCTCACTGCTACCCTCGATAGAATCGGAGTGGTTAAGAAAACGCGAATCCTGTATCTCGTGGGGCAGACGCGCGTTCACATTGATGAGGTCCAGGAGTTGGGCGATTTTCTGGAACTCGAAGTCGTGCTCCGCCCCGGACAAAGCGAGCTTGAGGGAAAAAATATTGTGACAGCATTGCTGGCAGAGTTTGGAATCGTTCAGAAGGAACTTATCGCAGAAGCCTACGTCGATCTCCTGGCGCGGTGGGCGGGTAACAATCAGAGGCTAAGCGTTGCCCGGTCGATTGCGGATCATAACTCCAGCGACTAAAATTTTCGATTACGCGCGTATGCTTGGCTTTGGTTTGCCGTTCGGCTTCGTACTTGTCTTATGGGGCGCCTTCTCACTATAGCGGCATGCTCTCTTGCGCTCACGGCGATTTTTCTTCCGCGCATGGTTCTCGGACAATCGATTCCGGGAAAACCATCCGAGTCACATTCGGACTCTGCCGCCACAGCGACATTGCACGGTGTCGTGAGGGATTCCCTCAACCGTCCCGTCACCGGCGCCGTCATTTGCCTTCAAGGCGAGGACGCGCAGGTTGTCAAAGTGCATAGCGACTCTGGAGGCGCCTATGTTTTTCCCGAGGTTCGCCGAGGAAATTACAGCGTCCGCGCCGAGATGCCCGGATACATATCAGTAAATTCGCGACCATTTATTATTGAACCGAACGAATCGAAAGCGATCGATCTGACGCTCGATTCTGTTAAGCCGGAGGCGGCGAAACCCCGGGACACCCGGCCTGAGTTTTTCGACGAGCCGCACTTTAATGTCGCAGGCGTTACGGATACCACAAATCTCGGCGGCCACGGTGGCGATACGATTGTTCGCAACAGAGAGGCGTTGGCCCAGGAGACCGCTACCCGCGGTAAGAAATTGTCCGACGGTGGCCCTCTGGATTCATCACGCGCGGCGATGGAACAGTCTTTGCGAGATGTGGCAACCCGACGACCGGATGACTTCAATGCTAATTTTCGCATGGGAAAGCTATTGGTGGAAGATGCAAAACCGCAGGAAGGGCTGCGTTATCTCGAACGGGCCTATCGTCTGAATCCGAGGGATATAGGCAATGCCTCCGAAATGGCGCGGGCTCGCGCGGATACCGGAGACTACGCGCAGGCGCGCAGCGATGTGCGAGCGCTGCTCGCGGTTCAGGACAAGTCTCATCAGGAGAACGCCGAACTGCATCATCTGCTTGCCGAGGCGGACGAGAAACTGGGCGATCCTCTGGAAGCTGTTCGAGAATATCAGCGCGCGGCCGAACTCAACCCGAGCGAAACGAATCTTTTCGACTGGGGCGCGGAACTCCTATTGCATCACGCTGCCGCACCCGCGATCGAAGTTTTTGCGAAAGGGCATCGCTCGTTCCCGCGCTCCGTTCGGATGCTCGACGGCCTGGGTGCTGCCTGGTATTCCAACGGTTCCTACGAAGAGGCAGCGCGGAATTTTTGCGAGGCATCAGATCTGAATCCCGACGATCCGAATTCGTACCTCTTGATGGGAGCAATGCAGCAGGCCGAGACTACTCCTTCTCCGGAGATCGAGGAGCGACTGGCGCGATTTGTCAAGCTTCAACCACGGAATGCCTGGGCTAATTACTATTACGCGGTCAGCCTTCAGAAGCGTTGGAGTTCGCCGGATCAGGCTGTAGACGTCGATCACGTGAAGTCATTGTTGCAGACTGCTATCCAACTTGATCCAAAACTCGGCGTTGCCTACTTGCAGTTGGGCATTCTTTACTCGGATGAGAAAAACTTTCCGCAAGCCATCTCCGCGTTGCAAGAAGCAATCGAAGTCAATCCACAATTGGAAAAAGCACATTACCGTCTGGCGCAGCTCTATCGTCTTGGAGGAGAAACCGCGAAATCGCAGTCCGAGTTGCAGGTTTACGAACAGATAACGAGGGAAAAAACCGAGGAGGCTGGGCGGCAGAGACACGAACTGCAGCAGTTTGTCTATGAGCTGCGCAATAGTACACCTGCCTCACAGCCGCAGTAGACGGTCAGGCTCGGCAGGAATTGGCTCACTCACTAGACCTGGTTTTCGGCCGCGGGCCGAAATATAGCGAAGTCTGAAGCGAATCCGATTTATTCACCGTACGGAACCCAGATGTTCTTCACCTGAGTAGCGTGCTGCAAAAACCACCGGCCCTCGCTTTGCTTCGCGTCGAACCAGTCGATGGCACGGCCTTCGTTGGTGAATACCTGTTTCAGATTTCCGATGGAAAACGACTTGGCTGCCGCGGCATTGGATTCATCCGAAAAACACCAGAGTGCGTCCACATCGTCATGTTCGGCGATGGTCTTAAGGAGCTCAGAGCTGTTTCCCGTGACAATATTGACGGCGCCTCCCGGCAGGTCGCTGGTGTCGAAGAGCTGATAAAGATCGCCAGCAATAAGAGGATATGTTTCCGAGGGGACAACGACTGCAACATTGCCGGCGGCAAGTACCGGTAAGACGAGAGATAGCAAACCCAATAGAGGTGCATCATCAGGGCAAACAATGCCAACCGTTCCGATGGCCTCATTCATTGCAATTGCGATAGTCCGCGATGGCGGATTGTGTACCGCGCCATCGAACTTATCGGCCCATGCTGCATACGTGAAGATGCGTTCGATGCTGGCCGCGACCTCCTTGGCTGCCCGGGCTTCGCCAACGACCGCCGCTAGCCGGCGAGCGATTTCTTCCTGACGCAGAGAAAGATTCTCCGCCATGTAATAGAGAACCTGGGCGCGGTTGTGGGCTGTGGCTTTCGCCCAACTCGTCGCCTTGCGTGCCGCTTCGACGGCGTTTCGAATATCTTTTCGATTGCCCAGCGGCGCCTCGCCCAGCAACTCACCATTCTGGCCGCGAACTTCGAAGCTGTATCCAGAATCTGGTCTCGCCTGCTTCCCACCGATGTAGAGCTTTACCGTGCGGTCGATCGCGAAGTCTCGCTGGTGTCCGTCTGTCGATGGTTCAGGTCTTTGCCTTGAAGAAGAAAGAGCAGGAGACTGTTTAAACCATGCTGGTTCAAGATATTCCAACAGCCCTTCACGCCCTCCCTCGCGGCCGTAACCGCTCTCGCGATAGCCGCCAAACCCGCAGGCAGCATCGAACATGTTCGTGCAATTGACCCATACAACCCCCGCCTTGATCTGCGCCGCTACTTGCAGCGAAACGTTGATGCTCTCGCTCCACACGCAAGCCGCCAGTCCATAGACTGTATTGTTGGCTAACTCCACGGCTTCGGCAGGCGTGCGAAAAGTCATGGCAGCGAGTACGGGACCAAAAATCTCCTGCTGCGCGACCACTGACGTCGGATGCACATTGCTCAATAAAGTCGGCGGGAAAAAAAGTCCTTGCGCCGGCATTTCAATCTGCGGCTGCCAGCAACTCGCTCCATCAGCGACTCCCTGATCCACGAGCCGACGAATGCGCTCAAGTTGCACGGGCGCAACGATGGCGCCAATATCAATCGCTTTATCCAGCGGAGCTCCAACGCGGAGCGTTCCCATGCGGCCGCGGATTTTTTCCATCAGAGTATCGGCGATGCTCTCCTGCATGAGTAAGCGCGAGCCCGCGCAACAAACTTGTCCTTGATTGAGCCATATTCCATCCACCAGGCCTTCCACTGCGCTGTCGAGATCGGCATCGTCGAAGACGACAAACGGAGACTTGCCGCCAAGTTCCAGCGAAAGCCGCTTGTGACTTTCCGCGGTCGCGCGGCGGATGGCACGTCCAACCTCGGTCGATCCGGTAAATGCAATCTTGTCGACTCGGGGATGTTTTACCAAAGCCTCGCCAGTGGAACCATCGCCAGTGATGATGTTGACCACTCCCGGCGGAAGGCCGATCTCCTGGCAAATCTCCGCAAACACAAGCGCCGTCAGGGGGGTGAACTCAGCTGGCTTAAGCACGACGGTATTTCCCGTCGCGATTGCCGGCGCAATTTTCCATGCCAGCATTAGCAAAGGAAAATTCCACGGGATAATCTGCCCGACTACTCCGCAAGCGACGTAGCCCGGGAACTCAGATTCAATCAGCTGTGGCCATCCAGCGTGATGGTAGAAGTGGCGAACAACGAGCGGAATATCGATATCCCGGCTCTCGCGGATCGGCTTGCCGTTGTCGATCGTTTCGAGCACCGCAAGCCGACGAGAATGTCGTTGAACGGCTCGCGCCATGGCGTATAAATACCGAGACCGCGCATGCGGTTTAAGAGCTTGCCATTTCGGAAAAGCATTTCGCGCGGCCTGAACCGCTGCGTCCACATCTGCGGCCGATCCCTGTGCGACCGTTGCGATTTTGTCTCCGGTAGCAGGATTTGTTGTGTCGAAAAATACGCCCTCGACCGGCTCGCGCCATTCCCCGTTGATAAAGTGGCCGAAACGTCGTTGATGCCGGTCGAGCCACAGCAGCGCATCTTTCGGATCCTCCAGCGCCGGTCCATATTCCATGGTCAGAAATTTTTCAGCGATGCTCATTATTGAGTCTTTCAGTCCTCGCTCCCCTATGCAATCGGATGGCGGTAATCTGCGGAGTACCGCCCGGTGGCGTGGTGTTCAAGCTGTCGCTCAATGTCATTCAGAAGGCCACTTGCACCAAACCGAAATAGTTCCGCCTTCATCCAATCCACTCCCAATTCTTCTTTCATCAATGCCAGCCATTCCGTGGATTGCTTGGCCGTACGAATTCCCCCCGCTGGCTTGAAACCCACCGCCATCCCGGTCTCTTGCGCATACTCCCGAATGGCACGAGTCATCACAAATCCAACGGGAAGCGTGGCGTTGGTAGATTCTTTGCCGGTCGAAGTCTTGATAAAGTCCGCGCCTGCCATCATCGCCACGAAGCTCGCACGCGCAACATTGCGCAATGTGAGCAGGTCGCCCGTGGCCAGAATCGCTTTCATGTGGCAATGTCCGGAAGCTAACTTAAATTCCGCAACCTCGTCGTACAATTCCTGCCATTTCCCGCCAAACACGTGAGCCCGTGTAATCACGATGTCGATCTCATCCGCTCCAGCTTCCACTGAGCGGCGAATTTCCGCCACTCGTTCTTCCACTGGCGACAATCCTGCCGGAAATCCGGTGGAGACGGCTGCTACTCGAACCCCGCTGCCCTCGAGTGCCCTCACGGCGGTTTCAACAAAGCGATGGTACACGCAAACCGCCGCCACCTTGATGTTGAGGCTTTCAATCTGCAGGCGGCTTACAATATCCTGCTCGATCGGCTGCCGTGCTTTGGCGCAAAGGCGGCGAACGCGCTCATCCGTATCGTCACCGGAAAGCGTCGTCAAGTCCATGCAAGAGATTGCGCGCAGCAGCCAGGCCGCTTGCCACTCTTTTTTTACGGTTCGGCGCGCCACGTGAGTTTGTGCTCTTCGCTCCACCGCACTCGTATTGATCCGAACCTGCTTTACCCAATCGAGATTCAAAGGAATGCCACGGTTTGAGAGTAAAGGATGACCCGAAAGAGTAGCGATGGGCGCCTGAGAATCGGACATAGCCTCGCGCGCCGCGCCATCGTTCGGGCGGTCAGCAACACTGAAACGTTTCTTGTGCCCTTCTGACATTGTTCTACCTTGTACGGTAGATTGTACGGCAGAAGGCCAATCAGCCGCAGTTTTCTGCTATAGTTTCGTTCCTCGGAGGTCCCGGCTCATGCCTCGTATTGTGCGTTGTGCCTTGATTCAAGCCAGCAATGCGCTCAGCACGGAGCGTCCCCTTGCCCAGATCAGAAAAGCGATGATCGACAAGCATCTGAAGTTGATCGAGCAGGCAGCGCGAAAGAAAACGCAGATTCTGTGCTTGCAGGAACTTTTCTACGGACCTTATTTTTGTGCCGAACAAAACGCTCGCTGGTATGAACTGACTGAGCGAGTGCCAGACGGCCCTACGGTGCGCATGATGCAAAAGATCGCCGCGAAACATCGCATGGTAATCGTGGTTCCGGTTTACGAAGAGCAGATGCCTGGCCTTTATTTCAACACTGCCGCCGTAATCGATGCCGACGGCCGCTACTTGGGAAAATATCGTAAGCATCACCTGCCACATTGTCACCCGGGATTCTGGGAAAAGTTTTACTTCACTCCTGGCGATCTAGGATATCCAGTCTTTGAGACAAAATATGCGCGCGTCGGAGTTTACATTTGCTACGATCGCCATTTTCCCGAGGGCGCGCGCATCCTGGGGCTGAATGGAGCTGAGATCGTATTCAATCCTTCCGCCACGGTTGCCGGACTTTCGGAATATCTGTGGGAACTTGAACAGCCGGCGCATGCTGTAGCGAATGGTTATTTCGTGGGCGCAATCAATCGCGTTGGGACAGAAAAGCCGTGGAGCATTGGGGAGTTCTATGGGAAGAGTTACTTCTGCAATCCACGGGGTAAGATTATTGCGCAGGCCAGCCGGGATAAAGACGAAGTGGTCGTAGCGGATCTTGATCTTGACATGATCGAGGAAGTGCGCAAAGTTTGGCAATTCTTCCGCGATCGCCGGCCGGAAAGTTACGGTCCGATCACCGCGCAGACTGGAAAAGCTGCAGCCGCTGACTGAAGCGTGCGGCGCAAGAAATCAACAATCCTAGTTTTTCTCAACGGAATTCATGACCACCCCTGAATTTTCTCCATCTCGAATCGAATCGAGTTCTCTGTACAATCCCGACCTTGCGCCCGCCTCAGCCGATCGCCGGCATTGGGGCACTTATAACTTCGCCGCGCTATGGATTTCGATGTCGGTGAACATTCTCACCTACATGCTTGCGGCCAGCCTGATTCAAGGAGGAATGAATTGGAAGCAGGCGGTCATGACAATTTTTCTGGGCAACGTGATCGTGCTGGCTCCGATGCTGCTGAACTCGCACCCCGGAGCGAAGTACGGAGTTCCATTTCCAGTGCTGGCGCGTGCGTCATTTGGAGTGCTTGGGGCCAATGTGGCTGCGGTTCTTCGTGCGCTGGTTGCCTGCGGATGGTTCGGCATTCAAACCTGGATCGGCGGCGAAGCAATCAGTATTCTGCTGGCTACGCTCGCTCCCGGATGGAAGAATTTTCCTTACGCAACCGCCGTTTGCTTTCTTTTGTTCTGGCTAATCAACCTGGCCGTCATCCTGATGGGGATTGAATACATCCGAATCCTGCAGGGCGTCAGCGCGCCGATACTATTAGGAGTCGGATTGCTGCTCCTGGCGTGGGCATATCGCGGCGCAGGAGGATTTGGTCCTATGCTGGCCGCGCCATCGCGATTCACCAACTTCAAAGATTTCCTGAAATTTCTGATTCCGGCCTTGAATGGCACGGTCGGTTTCTGGGCGACAGTCTCGTTGAATATTCCTGACTTCACCCGGTTCGCGCGCAACCAGCGAGAACAAATCGTTGGACAGGCGCTCGCCTTGCCGACGACGATGACACTCTACGCTTTCATCGGTATCGCCGTGACCTCGGCTACCGTCGTGATCTACGGCACAGCCATTTCGGATCCAGTCCAACTGCTCAGCCGTTTCCATTCTCCAGTGGCCGTAGTGATCTCGCTGATCGCTATTCTCCTCGCAACTCTGAACGTCAACATTGGAGCCAACGTCGTCTCGCCCGCAAATGACTTTTCCAATCTATGGCCGCGAAAAATCAGCTTCCGTACTGGAGGGGTGATTACGTGCTTAATGGGTATCGCTCTAATGCCGTGGAAATTACTCGCCGATTACAACACCTTTATTCTCGGCTGGCTCGGAGGTTACGCCGCGTTCCTCGGGCCAGTAGCGGGCATTATGATCTGCGACTATTTCGTCGTGCGAAAATGCGTCTTGCAGCTTGACGACTTATATCTTCGCGGCGGAATCTACGAGTACTCCAAAGGTTTCAACTGGCGCGCTGTGGTTGCACTTGCGGTTGGAGCGGGAACAGCGCTCGTGGGTTTAGTCGTTCCGTCTGTGCGCGTTCTTTATGACTATTCCTGGTTTGTCGGCTTTGCCGTTTCGTTCATAGTCTATTACGCGATGATGAAGCCTCAGCCTCCGCTTGTGCTCTCGCCGATTCGAGCCGCGGAATCCTAACTTTTCGTGCTTACGCCTTCCAAGAATCCTGGCAAGACGTCGTGGTGGTAGGTTTCGAGAGATTGTTCTTCGTCTCCGCACATCAGGTACAGATTGAACTGGGTAACGCCAGCGCTGGCTAACTTGCGCAGCTTTTCTTGGTGTGCTTTAGGCGTGCCGATGATGCAAAAGCGATCGACCACTTCGTCGGAAACGAAATTCGCATTGTCGCTTTCCACGACGCAGTGGTGCAAATAATCGTAGCCCCCACGATCCTGCACATACGAAGTGAGCGCAGGCGGCAGGTCTTCCGGCTTGTACTGTCGGATGAGGTCCATCACGTGATTGGAAACCAGGGCCGGGAACCAGCGCACGCGTTCCCGGGCAACAGCCAAATCATCAGACACCCAAACCGGAGCCGCCGACATCACCTCGATCTGCTTTGGATCTCGTCCTGCCGCTCGAGCACCTTCTTTCACAAAGCCGAGGCACCATGAAATCAAATCAGGATCGGCAAACTGCAGGATAATGCCGTCGGCGACGCGCCCTGCCATGTGCAATACCTTGGGTCCATACCCTGCGATCCAGACTCGCGGAGAATCTTGGGCCCATGTGAGGCGTGTCGACTGGCCCTCATATTCGATTTCGCGGCCGGCCGTGAGATCCCGAAAAATCTTTACCGCCGTTTCCAGCTGAGACCAACTGACCGGCTTCTTACCCAGCACACGTCTCGAACTGTCTCCCCGTCCGATGCCAAGTTCCATCCGTCCACCCGAGATCAGATTCAGCGTGGCGAACAAGCTGGAGGTCACCGTGAGATCGCGAACCGCAGGATTCGTCACCAACGTGCCAAGCCGCATCCGCTGCGTGTTCGCAGCCATCAGCGTTAGCAAAGGGTAAGGGTCCATCCATAAAACATGGGAGTCGAAAAGCCATCCGTATTCGAAACCAGCTGCTTCCGCTTGACGCGTCAAACCGACGATGCGATCAACCGAAATATCCGGCTTTAGCGTAATCCCAAATTGCATGACGCACCTTTCATTACTCGAGAAATATGAGCTCCTGAAGTGCGGCAGTGTAGCATAGAATTTCTGTTTCATCTCAGCTGCACGCGGAGGCGTGGATGGGCTTTGACACGATCATCGGCAACGGTTCCGTGGTTACCGCAACAGACACGTACGTAGCCGATGTTGCGATCACGGACGGCAAGATTTCAGCCATCGGCAAAGACCTTCCGCGCGAGAATGCCACGAGAGTTCTGGACGCATCAGGAAAATATGTTTTCCCCGGCGGCATCGACGTTCATACTCATCTGGATATGCCTTTCGGCGGCACCACCAGCGCCGACGACTTTGAAACCGGAACCCGTGCCGCCGCCTTCGGCGGGACCACCACGCTGATCGACTTTGCCATCCAGTACAAGGGTCAGTCGTTGCGACAGGCCTTTGATACTTGGATGGCCAAAGCTTCGCAGAAAGCTGTATGCGATTACGCGTTCCACTGCATTGTGACTGACATCGGCAATGGACAGCTCAAGGAAATGAATTCTTTGGTAGGTGAGGGCGTGACTAGTTTCAAACTTTTCATGGCCTACCCCGGCGTGTTCATGCTGGATGACGCCAGCATTTTTCGGGCGTTGCAGACCACCGCAAAAAACGGCGGACTCATCTGCATGCACGCTGAAAACGGTAGCGCAATCGACGTTATCGTCCAACAGGCGCTGGCAGAAGGGAAGACGGCCCCGAAATATCACGCCCTCACTCGCCCCACTACGGCGGAGGCTGAGGCAGTCTCCCGCGCTATCGCGCTATCTGAAATGGCGGGCGCTCCCATCTACATCGTGCATTTGAGCTGCAACGAAGCGCTCGAGAAAGTGCGCGAGGCGCGCGACCGCGGGCTGCCAGTCTACGCGGAAACTTGTCCGCAGTATCTCTATCTCTCAATTGAAAACTTTGACGTACCAGATTTTGAAGGCGCGAAATATGTTTTTACGCCACCGCTTCGCGAAAAATGGCATCAGGAAAAGCTCTGGAGCGGCCTCAAGCGGGATCACCTGCAGGTAGTCTCTACAGACCATTGTCCCTTTTGCTTTAAAGAACAGAAGGAACTGGGACGCGGCGATTTCACCAAGATTCCAAACGGAGGCCCCGGCATTGAACATCGCATGAGCCTGATTTACTCCGGTGGCGTCGCTCAGGGACGCTTCAGCGTAAACCGATTCGTCGAACTGGTTTCTACGACTCCGGCGAAACTCTTCGGCTTGTATCCGCGCAAGGGAACGATCGCGGTTGGCAGTGACGCTGATCTCGTAGTTTTCGATCCCAAGCGCGAACACACGATCAGCGCCAAGACTCATCACATGCGCGTGGACTATTCGATGTTCGAGGGCATTCATGTGACAGGCATGCCGGAGGTCGTTCTCTCCCGCGGCCGCGTCGTAGTAGATCGAGAAAAATTCCTGGGCCGCGCCGGACAAGGAGACTTCCTGCGACGTTCAACTTATTCGCAAATCAACGGGTAATGCCCGAATGGAAACGCTCCTTAGCTAGCGCAAGGCCCTGAAGAGCGCATCTTTCCAGCGATTGTTATCTATCCTCCAACATACTTTTGCCTTGCGCTTCGCGCGCAGCACGGGCTCCCAGAGCGCTCGGTTACGATCATCGTCCGCCACATTCAGACGATCGACCACTGTCATGCCACGCGTCAGCTCACTTTGTGTTTCGACATCTACGTAATGCTCGCTCCACTCGCTTACAACGGTTGGATCAAGAGCGATACACATCGCAACCGGATCAGGCAAGCAGATGCCGTCTTCTTGAGTCTGCACCTTATACGCGTAGCGAGCATAGCTGTTGCATTCGACGGCAAATTCGCCAAGCGCCGACCTTAATCCTTGAATTCTGGCGATATCGGTTTGATCGACGACCGCGCCTCCTCGCGAGAGTTGCCATCCGATAAGTTCAATCGGAAGCCCGGCCAGCATGACGATGCGCGCGGCTTCTGGATCAACCCAGATGTTGAATTCGGCAGCCGGTGTTACATTTCCTTCGCAGCATGGCGCGCCCCCCATCACCACGAAGCGGCCGACTTTGCCGACGATTGCTGGTTTCTTGGCCAGCGCGAGGGCGAGATTTGTGAGTGGTCCAAGCGTGACGACGACGAGTCCGGAATTAGCTTCGATTGTGCTGATGATCGCGTCGACGGCGTGCACCTTCTCAGCAGTTCTACGGGGAGCCGGATAATTATGATCGCCCAATCCGTCTCGACCATGAAACCAAGTTGCATTTGCATAGGTGCGCAGCAGCGGCTTCTCCGCGCCGACGTACACTGGAATGTCGGGTCCGCAAAGTTCAATTGTGTACAGGGCGTTACGCGTAGCCTGTTGAACGTCTACATTCCCTGCGACTGTGGTGATCGCAGCCACTCGGACATCAGGGGCGCGAAGAGCCATGATGAGCGCAACAGCGTCGTCGGAAGCGGTGTCGGTATCGATTAAAAACGTGCGTGGCACATGCGTAGGATAGCAAATCACTAAGAATGCTTCTGCGGATGCGGCTAGAGAAAGTCGAACAGCCAATTCACTGCGGAGATGTCAGCCGTTCTGCATCACAGCAACATGCCGGCAATCGCTGCCGACATCAGATTCGCCATTGTTCCCGCGAGCATCGCGCGAATTCCGAGCCTTGCCAGTTCACTTTTTTTGTTTGGAGCGAGCGCTCCTATGCCGCCAATCTGGATTCCGATGGAGCTGAGATTTGCAAAACCGCAAAGAGCAAATGTAGCGATGGTAAATGAGCGCGGGTCGAGGGCAGCCTTCATCGGCCCCAGCATGGAAAATGCGACGAGTTCGTTGAGCACCATGCGTGTGCCAAGCAAGGTTCCAATCACACCGCAGTCGTGCCAGGGCACGCCAATCACCCAGGCAACCGGAGCGAAAACAGCTCCGAAAATCTTTTCCAGACTTTCTGGGAACCACGCCACCCAATGGTGTATTCCGCCAAGCATGCCGTCCGCCAGCGCGATCAGCGCCAGGAAAGCGATCAACATGGCGGCAATGTTCAAAGCCATGTGCAGGCCGTCAGTCGTTCCCCGGGCGACCGCGCCAAGGAGATTCTCTTCTTTTTCGGATTGCTCTTCGCCTTCGGGCATAACAACTCGTCCCGCGGTTCTCGGCTGCTCGGTCTCAGGCACGAGCATCTTCGCCATTAACAGGGTCCCGGGTGCCGTCATAATCACCGCGCTCAACAGATGTTTGGGTTCTATCCCAAAAGCAATGTAAGCCGCCATGATTCCGCCGGAGACGTGGGCCATGCCGCTGGTCATTACGGTCATGAGCTCTGAGTGCGTAAGATCAGGAAGAAAGGGCCGGATTGTGACCGGCGCTTCCGTTTGTCCCATGAAAATGCTGGCCGCGATATTCAACGATTCCGCCCCGCTGGCGCCCATCACTCGAGTCATGAGCCAGGCTGCGCCTTTGATGATGAGCTGCATAACACCGAAGTGATAAAGCACGGCAAAAAACGCGCAAATGAAAATAATCGCCGGCAGTACCTGAAAGGCAAAATAGAAGCCGAGATGCGAACCTTGCTTCCCGAGATCACCGAAGACAAACTGTGAACCGACGAAAGAGTAGCCGAGCAGACGGCTCACTATGTCGCCAGCCTTCTGAAAGAGGCGCCGCCCGGCGTCGATCCGCAATACCATTACGGCGAAGGCAAACTGCAGGCCCAAACCCCAGGCCACCGTTTTCAGGCGAATCGCGCGACGATTCGTGGAAAAAGCATAGGCCAAAGCGAGCATGACAAAGAGACCGAGAATTCCGGTGTAGCGTCCCATTCAGTTTTTCTCTCCGGAGCTTGCGATCACGCGATGGATCAGCGGTCTTTTCTCGTGCGCAGGCGAATCAGTAATCCGATAGCTTCTCGCAAGTAGTTCCCGCGCACGATGAGCGAGCGCTTCTTCGTTGTAGTGAACCGTCGCCAGCGGTTCGCCGATCGAAACCGCGTCCCCAACCTTTTTGTGCAGCACGATGCCCACGGCGGGATCGACCGAATCCTCTTTTCGTTCTCGGCCGCCGCCGAGAATTACACATGCTGTGCCAACCTGCTCGCACTGCAGAGACGAGAGATATCCGCTTCGCGGGCTCGAAAGTGTCATCGTGTGTTGGGCTTGGGGCAATTTCTTTGGATCGTCGATTGTTCGTGGATCTCCGCCCTGCAGTTCGACCATTTGGCGAAATTTGTCGAGCGCTTTGCCGGATGCGATTAATTTCTCGCTCAGCATCTTTCCTTCGGGAACTGTATTCGCGACTCCACCGAGCTGAAGCATCCAACCGGCAAGCTCGAGGCAAAGCTGGCGCAAATCTTCTGGACCTTCTCCGCGCAAAATTTTGACTACTTCGGCCACTTCAAGAGCATTGCCGATCAGGCATCCCAGCGGCTGATCCATGTCTGTAATGAGCGCGACTACTTGTTTGCCCATTCGCTCGCCCGTTTCAACCATGAGTTCAGCGAGAAAGGCGGCATCTTCTTCACTCTTCATGAATGCGCCGGAGCCGGTCTTTACATCGAGCACAAGTGCGTCGATACCTTCCGCAAGTTTCTTGCTCATGATCGAAGCGCAAATTAGATATGGACTCTCGACCGTGCCCGTCACATCGCGCAATGCGTAAAGCTTGCGGTCAGCGGGAGCGATTTCGTCGGTCTGGCCAATCATGGCGCAACCGCAAGTCTCCAGCACGCTACGAAATTGCGCGACGGAGAGATTCACGTTAAAGCCGGGGATGGCCTCCAGTTTGTCCAGCGTCCCGCCGGTATGTCCCAATCCGCGTCCGCTGATCATCGGGAC
This sequence comes from Candidatus Sulfotelmatobacter sp., assembly GCA_049696955.1. GTDB lineage: Bacteria > Acidobacteriota > Terriglobia > Terriglobales > Acidobacteriaceae > Sulfotelmatobacter. The sequence goes on from JBAVUV010000275.1 coordinate 23,051, forward strand.
AGGTATACCTGCTGCGGCAGCCAGCGGGGCCAGCACGAGCGAGGTTTTGTCGCCCACTCCTCCGGTCGAATGCTTGTCGACTTTCTTCCCAGAGAGAGAAGAGAGATCGAGAACTTCACCCGACCGCAACATAGCATCTGTAAGAGCAGCAGTTTCGGCACGCGTCATTCCGCGCAACACAACCGCCATCAGCCACGCAGAAACTTGATAGTCAGGAATATGGCCAGTGGTGTATCCGCTTACCAGAGATTCTATTTCACTCCGAGATAGTTCACCCGCGTCTCGCTTCTTGCGGATGATGTCGATGGCGCGGAATGTCTGGGCTGCGGTCTCGGCTGGATTCACTGGAGACGGAATCCTTCCGGAAGCAGCTCGGTAATGTGGGCCTGCCGCGGTCCATCCTTTCCTTGAAAAAAGATCGTTGCATCCGGACCGAATTCGTAGATCACCTGACGACAAGCACCGCAGGGCGAACAAGGAACGCCATGGTCGTTGACCACAGAGACCGCACGGATCTCAATCTTGGGCCCTAGCTGTGCGACCGCGGAAAAAATCGCCGTGCGCTCAGCACAATTGGTCATTCCGTAGGACGCGTTCTCTACATTGCAACCACTGAAGACTTTGCCGTTCGATAGAAGGATGGCCGCTCCCACTCGGAACTTCGAGTACGGAGCATGAGCATTTTTCATTGCCTTCTTCGCCGAGCGCAGCAGTTGAGTCTGCAAACTATTTGAAAGACTTTTCTGGACCATAGCAGAGGAAGATCTAGCCTCGAGGCCGAAAACGAAGTCATTGTAACTCTTGGATACGCGGCGCAGGACTTTTTATTAATTCAGTAAGCGGATTGCTTCATTCGCACATCCAACGCGAAAGCGTTGCGGATTTAGACCGCGGTCAACAAGTTCGCGTGACGTTCGAGCTGGCAAATAGGGCACGCAGCTTTTGTTCATCCAGCTTTCCTTCGCTGCGAACGCCCGTGCAGATGTCAAGCCCGAAAGGGCCGACTTCCCGCACGGCTTCGTGCACGTTATCTGGGTTCAACCCTCCGGCCAAAAAGATCGGGGTATCAATCTGCTCTAGAATGCGCCGGCTCAACGCCCAGTTGTGCCGCCGGCCGGTGCCACCTAATTCTTTCGTTACAAGCATCGGATTTCCTGAGTCGAGGAGGAGCCCATCCACATGGGCCGCAACCGCAATGGCTTCTTTTACAGATTCCTCGCCCGTTATGTGCACGACTTGCACAATCGATACTCCCGGCAGAAAAAGCCTCAGCTCTTCATACGATCCTAGAAAACGATCCACAAGTTGAATCGTATTGGTGCAGCAGCGTCGCTGCTGCGCAATGACGCTCTCCGCATCCTGCTTGGATGTAAGTAAGAAAGTGGCGATCGGCGGAGGAACCGATGCCGCTATATCTGCAATTTGTTCTTCTGAGATTACTCCTGGGCCGCTGGGCATGGCGGAAACCAAACCCACGGCGCTGGCGCCGCAATCAATAGCCAGCCGGGCTTCCTCACGGCTTGAAATGCAGCAGATTTTAACCCGCGGGTGCTTGGTTGCCCTCATGTCTAGAGTATGCGTCTTTTGGCCGAGCCTAGCCAGCCGAATCGCAATTGCTTTTGTCATGAGTCAGGGCTAGCATATTTCCGTTATTCTCTTCCGCTCGGCATCGTTGTAGTTTTCGCTTCGAGTCATGCAAGTTCTCGCTCGATCTATCGTTCTTGATTAAGGAGGATGTTATGGGTATCGCATTGTCACCGCAGATTCATCCGCAAGTGGCTGACTTCATCGAGAAGCCGCGCAAAATGTTGATCAATGGCAAATGGGTAAGCGCAATTTCGGGCAAGACATTTCCTACTTATAATCCCGCTACTGGTGAGGTTCTGGCAGAGGTAGCGGAAGGCGATCGTCAGGATATTGAAGAAGCAGTAAAAGCCGCCCGCAAGGCTTTCGATCACGGACCGTGGCGGCGAATGACGGCATCCGAACGGGGACGCTTGATTTGGAAACTCGCCGATTTACTGGAAGCACACACCGAAGAATTCGGCTACCTGGAGAGCCTCGACAACGGCAAGCCGCTTGCGGTCGCGAAGGCCGCCGATGTGCCTTTGGCTGTGGACCTTTTCCGCTACATGGCTGGATGGGCCACGAAGATTGAGGGCAACACCATTCCGATCTCAGTTCCCTATACGCCCGGCGCGAAGTACCTCGCTTATACGCTGCGAGAACCAGTTGGAGTTGCGGGGCAGATTATTCCTTGGAATTTTCCACTGCTGATGGCGGTGTGGAAACTGGGGCCGGCGTTGGCGTGTGGCTGTACGGTGGTATTAAAGCCGGCGGAACAAACTCCACTTTCGGCGCTGCGCCTGGGTGAACTCATTATGGAGGCGGGCTTCCCCGAAGGCGTAGTCAACATTGTGCCCGGCTATGGCGAGACTGCGGGCGCCGCGCTGGCGGCTCATCCTGAGGTCGACAAAATCGCTTTCACCGGTTCCACGGAGGTTGGCAAACTGATCGTGCATGCCGCCGCCGGCAATTTGAAAAAAGTTTCACTCGAGCTTGGAGGAAAATCGCCCAACGTCGTATTCAAGGACGCCGATCTCGACACCGCAATTCCTGGCGCGGCAAGCGCTATTTTCTTCAATCACGGGCAGTGCTGCTGTGCCGGATCGCGCCTCTATATTGAGAAACCGATTTTTGACCGCGTTGTGGAAGGAGTGGCCGACTACGCCAAGAAAATCACTGTCGGTTCCGGCCTTGATCCTCAAACTCAAATGGGTCCGCTGGTTTCTCAGGAGCAGTTAAGCCGGGTTTGCGGATATCTGGAATCTGGTTTCTCGGAAGGCGCAACGGCTCTTACTGGTGGTCACAAGAAAGGAGACAAGGGCTATTTCGTGGAACCTACCGTTCTCGTGAATACCCGTGAAGACATGAAGGTGGTGCAGGAGGAAATCTTCGGGCCGGTGGTGGCGGCAATGCCGTTCAACAATCCCGAAGAAATTTTGCCCCGCGCCAACGATAGTGAATACGGCTTGGCGGCCGCAGTCTGGACCAACGATATCGGCAAAGCCCATCGAACTGCGGAATATCTGCGCGCAGGAACGGTCTGGATCAACTGTTACAACATTTTCGACGCCGCTATGCCATTCGGTGGATACAAGCAATCCGGATGGGGCCGGGAGATGGGACACGATGCTCTCAGCCTTTACACGCAGACGAAGGCGATTTGCACGAAGATCGCGTAATTTCGTGGCCAAAAATAAGGACGGCGAGCGCTCGCCGTCCTTATTCTTTTACCGTCAACTTCTCAAGATTATTTTTCCATCAGCAGAACCTTTTCCGCGTCATCGATTTCCGTTAACTTCACCTCGATTACCTCGTTCATTGTGGTCTGAACGTTGCGGCCCACGAAACTGGCCTCGACTGGCAATTCGCGGTGCCCGCGGTCAATCAACACGCACAGCTGTACGCGGCGCGGCCTGCCATGCGCAAAGAGCGCGTCCATGGCTGCGCGCACCGTCCGTCCGGTGAAGAGAACATCGTCGACCAGGACAATACTCTTGTCCTCGATCGAAAAACCAATCTCTCGTTCCTGAACCACCGGCTTCGGCCCCAGCGTCGAAAGATCATCGCGATAGAAAGTGATATCCAGGGTGCCTACCGGAACATCGGAATTCTCGATGCGAGCAATAATCTTTCCCAAACGCTCGGCGATCGGCACTCCGCGGCGGCGAATTCCAATCAGCCCCAGGCCCGCCACACCGCCGTTCTTCTCAACAATTTCGTAAGCCAAGCGCACCAGGGTGCGCTCAATTTCCGAAGCGGACATTAATTGTGCTTTCTGACGGAGAGCGGTCTGACGCGTAGACGTTTGTGGATTCATCGTCGAAAGTGCCTCATACATTTTTCGCGCTTACCCGGTGATTTGGGGCCTAAGTCACTTTAGTGGCATTTCCGTTTATCTGCAAGGAAGGCGATAAATTCAGACGCCCGTTGGTTTTTCCGAAGGCAAGTCTTCTGCAATCGCCTGTTTCAAATTGCTGAAGCCAACATTTTGGACGGTCACTGCATAGGTCAGAACGCCAATATCGTTTTGTAAATCGCGGAGAGAAATTTTGTGCTGCGGGGCCCATGCGCCTTCGACTGGCAAAATTCCAATCCCCTGATTTCTGCCTCCGGCCTTAGCTCGATAGAGCGCAGTATCCGCCAGTTCAATTGCCTCTTCCGCGCAAATCGCTTCATAAGCGCGACGGCTCCAAGGGAAAGGCGCCCAACCCACTGAACAAGTCTTCCGCACATGAATGCCGTGCCCAAGGTCAAAATGTTCGGCGGCCATAACATCAAGAATTCGATCACAGAAAGCGGGCGTACCGGAAGGATCTGCGGAACGCGACATAATCAGGAATTCTTCCCCTCCCCAGCGGACCAGCACGTCGGATTTACGCACGACCTTGCTCAGTCGCTCGGCCACCAATTGCAGCAAGCGGTCGCCGGCGGGATGGCCGTGCAGATCGTTGACCTCTTTGAAGAAATCCACATCGACCATAAGAAACACAAGGTCGCGATGATCCATCTTCCGGATGTCGCCGCCCCGCGCCCTCTCGTAGTTTCGCAGTACCTGTCCAGATTCGGCTGTCAGGATTTCTTCCAGGTAGCGTCGGTTCCAGACGCCGGTAAGCGGGTCAGTGTAGGAAATCTCCTGCAGTTCGAGGTTCTTGCGTTGCAATTCCAGACTATGCCAGCGAAGAGACTGTTCTTTATTCTCCAATTCGTCTTTCAACTGGCACATCTCATCGAGATTCTGACGCGACAGCCGCAGCAAGTGAAGCAGTTTGCGGTCCATCCAGTGCTGCTTGACAAACACTAGCGCGCCCATTGAAACCATCGCCGCCGCGGTCAACAAGAGCCTGTAAGAGCGAACGCGCAACGGAGCATGCCCTCCAAACTCGGCCCAGACCACCATAAGCGGGGTTGAGAACACCGCCAGCATTGCCAGCCGCGCGGTCCACATGCTGTGACCGGGTGGAGGTTGCTGATCTGAGGATGCGTCGGTGGAAAGTCCGCGGGCCATGAGACCAATCGTTGCGAACCACGCCATGGCCGCGACGAG